>CAKNNA010000041.1 GCA_930989765.1 uncultured Clostridium sp.
CTCTTATCGAGCTGGATTTTTTGTTTCTTGGGTTCCTATTTCAGGACACCCTCTTCACAAATTATCATTTATCTATAATCTCCATTGACAAAATGTAACAAAAATAATATAATCTAAAAACAAAGAGTCAATATGAAAGGAAGTAAAATATATGGAAAAAGAAGTTTTAATATTTGGTCATAAAAATCCAGACACAGATTCAATATGTTCAAGTATGGTAAAAGAAATATTAGATAAAAAATTAGGAAAAAATAATGTAAAAGCAAAAAGATTAGGAAAAGTAAATAAAGAAACACAATATGTGTTAGATTACTTAAAAATAGAAGCTCTAGAATTATTAGAAAAAGTAGAAGAAGGGCAAGAAGTAGTATTAGTAGATCACAATGAATTTAATCAAAGTGTGCAAGGGATAGAAGAAGCTAAGATTTTAGAAGTAGTAGATCATCATAGAATTGCAAATTTTACAACTAAAGAGCCTTTATATTATACAGCAAGACCTTATGGATGTACATCTACAATTCTTTATCAAGAATTTCAGCAAAATGGGCTTGAAATAGAAAAAAAAGAAGCTATACTAATGGCAAGTAGTATAATATCTGATACATTATTATTAAAATCACCAACTACAACTGATTATGATAAAAAAGCTTTAGAAGAATTAGAACAAATTGCTGGAATAGATTTAAATGAATATGGTTTAGAAATGTTAAAAGCAGGAACAAATTTAGATGATTTTGAAGAGGAAGAACTTATAAATTTAGATGCTAAAACTCTTGAAAAGGAAAATGCAAAATTTGTTATTGCACAAGTAAATACTGTAAGTATAGAAGATGTTTTAAAAAGACAAGCAAAAATAGAAGAAGAAATAAATAAAAAAATAGAAGAAGATAAATTAGATTTATTCGTTTTTGCAATAACAGATATTTTAAATAGTAATTCTGAAATTATAGTATTAGGAAATAAAAAACAAGTTGCTGAAAAAGCATTTGGAAAAAAACTAGAAAATAATAGAATGTTTTTAGAGGGTGTTGTTTCAAGAAAAAAACAATTATTGCCTGTAATAGACAAAAACATTTAAAATTATGCAAAATCGAGAGAATTCAAAAAGAATTTTGAATAAATGAGAGTAGATGGCTAAAAAACCATCTATTTTTTAATTTTACTTTTTTTCGTAAAAAGTATATATTAACAAGCAGTGAATTAATTTTAAATATGTGATGCTAAAGAAAAAGTAATAAATAAACTATAAATAAGGAGCAAAAATAATGAAAAAAAAGTTAAATATTAAAAGTGTATGTATTATTATAGCAACAATAATGCTTATAATGATTAAAACTACATCTTTAGCAGTAGATACAGCAAAAGTATCAGTAGAAACAGCAAGATTAAGAAAAACAGCATCAGAAACATCTAGTGTAATAGAACTAGTATCACAAGGGGAAGAAGTTGAAATCTTAGAAAAAGAAGGCAATTGGTACAAAGTAAAATATAAAAGCTATACAGGTTATATAAGAGAAGATTTGTTAGATATACAAAATACAGAAACTGAGACAAACAATGAAAATCAAACAAATACCCAAACTCAAAACAATTCTGATGAAGAAACAAATAGTCAAACTGAAAATAACCTTGAAACAGAAACACAAGCAAACAATGAAAACGAAACAAATAATACACAAGCAGAAGGAAACTTAAGCACAAATGAAAACCAAAATACCGAAGAAAATAACTCAAATAATCAAGTAAAACCAGAAGAAGCAAATAATGAAGCAAATTCTACAAATACAGAAACTACTAGCCAAGAAGAAACTCAATCTAATTTAGGGCAATATAAAACAAAAGAAAGTATAACATTAAAAATATTACCATTAGTAAACTCATTAGAAATAAATAAAATAGAAGCAAATCAAAATTTAAATGTAGAGCAAATAATTAATGGATGGGCATATATAATTTACGAAAACAATCAAGGATGGGCTAGATTAGATAATTTAGAAAAAATAGATACACAAGTTTCAGAAAATGAGGAAAATACATCACAAGAAAATGAGCAAAATAAAGAAGTACCAAATGAAGAAAATAGTGAATCTGAGGCTAACAATAATAATAATAATGAGCAAACACCAATAAACATGACTAGTACTAAGTATGTAAATGCACAAACTGTAAATGTAAGAAGTAGTGCTAGTACATCATCTGATATAGTAACACAACTAAAAATAAATACAGAAGTACAAGTGTTATCAGAAGAAAATTCATGGTATAAAATAAAAGTAAATAATTATGAAGGATATGTTGCATCATCTTTATTATCAGATACAAAACAAGAAGAAACATCAAGAGGAATGGATACTATAAGAGATTTTGAAACCCAAAATACAGAAACAGAAAATAACTTAAATAATCAAAAAGAAGATACTTCAAATCAAAATGTACAAAATAGTAATTCCTCAAATGAAAATAAAGAAAATGAACAAACTACAAATACAGAAACACAAGCAAACAAAGGGGCAGAAGTTTTAGCATATGCAATGCAATTTAAAGGCTCAAAATATGTTTATGGAGGAGCATCACCAAGTGGTTTTGATTGTTCAGGATTTACATACTATGTATATAAACACTTTGGCATAACTTTAAGTAGAACTGCTGCAGGGCAATATTCAAATAATGGCACATCTGTAAGTAAGAAAGAATTAAAACCAGGGGATTTAGTAATGTTTTGTAATCCAGTAAATCATGTTGGTATTTATGCAGGTGGAGGAAAAATGATTCATGCTGCAAATCCATCAAGAGGAGTTACTATGGATACAATAAATTCAGGATATTATTCAGTAAATTACAGAGGAGCAAAAAGAATTTTTTAAATAGAAAATTTTAATTACAATTCAAAGGGGATTTTATGATAAGACCAATTTTAATTGTAGTTATAGGATATATTTTAGGTATAATATGGGGGCTATACTTTAAATTTAGTATAGTCCTCTTATATATTTTTATAATTACAGTATATTTTTTATTCAGATTAATATATTTAAAATCTAATTTTTTTAAACAAAATTCAAATAATAAACTATTAGTAGATAAAGTAAAATCTAAAAAATTAAAATTATTTTCAATTAAAAGATATTTTCGTTATATAAAATTAATTTTAAATTTAAAAATAGCTATAACTATTATAATCTTTTCAATTATTTCAAATTCAATAATCATAATAAAAGAAAACAAAAGGCAAAATATTCAAAATTATCTAAAAAATATTGATTATATAAGACTTCAAGGAATAGTTGTAGAAGATGCAGTTGAAAAGGAATATAGTTACCAATATAAAATAAAAACAAGTATAGGCAAAATAAATAATATATACTTTTACATAACAGTAAATAAAAACAAACCAAAATTTAAATTTGGAGACAAACTGTTACTAGATGGAAATTTTTTAATGCCAAGTACTAGTAGAAATTATGGAGGTTTTGATTATAACAAGTATTTAAAACAAGAAAATATAATAGGTACAATAAAAGCACAAAATATAGAATTAATAGAAGAAAACAAGGCAAATAAAATACTTAGTTTTTTTAATAAATTATCAAATAATCTAAAAATGAAAATAAAAAAAATTTTACCACAAGATTCTTCAAAACTTGTAATTGGAATATTACTTAATGATATGAGTAATATAGATGAAAAAACAAAAGAAAACTTTAATAATTCAAATTTATCACATATTTTAGCTGTATCTGGAACACATATGACATATATAATATTAGGATTATCAATATTATTAAATAGAAGTATAGGAAAACGAAAAACATCTATAATTTCTATTATTGGCATAATATTTTATTGTTTATTAATTGGTTTTTCAGCATCAGTGTATAGAGCGACAATAATGGGAATAATGATGTTATTAAGTAAAATAATTTATAGGAAAAATGATTTATGGACAGATTTGAGTTTCTCATTATTAATTATTTTAATATATAATCCATATTTAATTTCAAATTTAGGATTACAATTTTCGTATTTAGGTACTATAGGTATAATATTATTTAATAAACAAATAGAAATTTTCTTAACTAAAAAAATTTCTAATATTAAAAGATATAAATATTATAATAGAAAAAATGAATTAAAGATTATAACTAAAATCGTGCAGATGATTTCGGTTACAATATCGGCTAATTTGTGTATAATTCCAATAATTATTTTTAACTTAAATACTTTAAATATATACTTTATAATTTCAAATTTATTAGTTAATATAATTATTGAACCTATTATGATAATATGTTTTATATTCTTAATAAGTTTATTCATAAACTTACAATTAGCATGTTTTTTCGGATTTTTTGTAACTATAGGCATAAGAATGTTATTATTTATTTCAAAAATAGGTCAGATGCCTTTTTCAAAAATTTATATTCAAACTCCTAAAGTGTATGTTTTGCTCATTTATTTTATAATTATAATTATTTTCAATTTTTATTATTCAAAAGTTATCCTAGGAAAACAAACAAATACATCAAAAAGATTCAAAAATATTGTTTCATACTTAAGATATAAAATTTTCTTGGTAAAAAATAAAAAGAAAAATTTAATAAAAAAGATAATGGTAATGTTTTTATTAATAAATATTGTTTTCTTTTTACTAATAAAACCACAAATTTCAGGATTAAAAATATATTTTTTAGATGTAGGTCAAGGTGATTCGACATTTATAATAACTCCCAAAAATAAAACAATTTTAATAGATGGAGGAGGAAGTGAAAATTCGACTTTTGATGTTGGGAAAAAAGTATTAATTCCATATTTATTAGATAGAGGCTATACAAGTCTTGATTTAGTAATAATAAGCCATTTTGATACAGACCATGTTGGAGGTATACTTTCTGTTTTAGATGAACTTAAAGTAAAAAAAGTATGTATTGCAAAACAATACGAAAAAACTGAAAACTATGAAAAGTTTTTAAAAATAATATCAAAAAAAAGTATAGAAGTTCAAGTATTAACAATAGGAGATATCTTAAAAATCGAGGACAATTTAATATTTGAAGTATTATTTCCAAAAGAAACATTAATAAAAGAAAACAGTATAAATAACAACTCATTAGTAATGAAACTTGTTTATAAAGATTTCAAAATGTTATTTACAGGTGATATAGAAAGCCCAGCAGAAGAAAAAATAGTAAGTTTATATAAAAACACAGGTAAGCTCGAAAGTGATGTATTAAAAGTTGCTCATCATGGCTCAAAAACATCAACATCACAAGAATTTTTAAAGTTAGCAAATCCTAAAATTGCTTTAATAGGTGTTGGTGAAAATAATTTGTTTGGTCATCCAAGTAAAGAAGTAATAGAAAGGTTTGAAAAATGTAAAATAAAAGTATATAGAACAGATGAATATGGAGAAATTGAGATAAATAATACTATAAAATGAATAAACCTACAAAATTTGTAAATACTACTAAAAAATATATTATGTGCTTAAAATACTAACATTTAATATAAAGATAGGAGAGATTTTTTATGAATAGAGTAATTGTAAGTTTAGTTTGTGTTTTAGTAGTTATGTGTGCAATTATTGCTGGGTTAGTTATTTATGAAAATGGTCCAGAGGCTAAAGTTTCAGATGCAAATGGAAGTAATGTGCAAAAAGTTTCAGAAAAAGTTACAGATGATTGTGTAGATGAGTATATGGAAATGCAAAATAGCGAAAATATAGTAGATGTAAATTCATCTAATGATGTAAAATTGTCACCTAATTGTTCATTAATAATTAAAACCTATTATGATGTATGTAAACATACTACAAACCAATATCTTAATTTACCAGAAGATCTTGTAAATAAAAATGAAGAAGAATTTAAAGAAAAATATTCTGATTATAATATAGATAAATTTACTGAAAATGAAGTTATAATTTCTAAAAACGAAAAAGGAGAGTGTGGTGAGCATTATATTGTAAGAGAGGTTGATGGAACTATTAATGTTTTTAGACTTGTTAATGGTATAGAAGAATTATATGAAAAAACAGATATATCAGATGAATATTTAACAGAAACAGATAGAATTGAATTTAAAAATGGAATCAAGGTATATGGAAGAGAAAATTTAAGTCAATTATTAGAAGATTTTGAATAGTTTATAAATTTAAGTCATAATTCCAAAATACTTGCATAATATATACAAAAATTATGAATATGGAGGAAGTTATGAATAGAGATAATGGACTTGCTAAAGTTACAGATTTGACATTATATACTGGTACTAACGGTAAAGATAAGTGTACTTGTAAATGTATAGGCTGTACACAAGGTGGAGGCATTTTAAAAAATAAAGAAAAGTATCAAGGAACTATTGAAGACATAAAAGTTATAATTGAAAGATTACCAAACCTTGAAAATGCGTATTTGTTGGGTAATCCGGATGTTTCTGTAGATATTTTCTTTTGCAATTTAGCAGCAAAGGAGTTTATAAAAAATAACATTAATGTAATGTTTTCAACATCAGGATTTAAAGCAGTAGATACAGTAAAAAAGTTAGTAGATGGATTAGACCCTAAATACATAAAATATATAAGTTATAGTGTTGACACTCTAGATGAAGATAAATTGCATTTTTTAAAAGGAAATAAAACTTTAAGTTTAAAAGAAATAGAAGATGCAATATCGTATTGTAAAAAAAGAGACATACCTGTAAAAATCCAGCCCACATTATGGGAAATAAATCAAGATGATTATGAAGATATAATTAATAATTTTTATAATAAATTTGGCATAAAATGGTACACATTTCATGTTGGAAGTTTTGAAGCACTAAAGAATAAAAAAGTTTTATTAAATCATATACATCCTAAAAAATGGAGAGAAATAGTCGAAAATATTATTGAAATAGCAAAGAAGAAGAAATTAAAAATCAAACTGCCAAGAATTTTTTTAGATAGAGAAGAAATGGAAGAATGTCAAAAAAATATAAAAACATATTGTGCAAATGGTGGAAAAGGGCTTCAAATTTGGCTTGAAAAGGATTTTATAAGATGCACATATTGCCCTGTTTTGGCAGAAATTCATCCAGAATTTACTTTTTCAATAGAAGAAGATACTGCAAATTTTATAAGCAAAAATGGAGTATGTCTTGCTGCATCTTGCACACTAGATAAAACTTTAATACAAGAAACTATACAAAATAATGGAAGAATTTTTAAAAATGAAGAAGAAGATTTATATAATGTTTGTAGATACTATTCAATAAGAGAACAATTTTAACAATTTAGGAGGTGCATAGTGAAAAATGATTTGAATATACAAGATGTAATAACTGTAGCAAAAAGAAAAGGACATAATATAGATAAAAATTTAATACAACATGCATATTTATATGCAAAAGAAAAGCATCAAGACCAAAAAAGAAAATCTGGCGAAGCCTACATTGTGCACCCACTAAATGTTGCTTTTATTGTAGCAGATATGGGCTTAGATACAGCAGTTATTTGTGCGGCCTTATTACATGATGTAGTAGAAGATACTAAAACAACATATGAAGATATAAAAGAAGAATTTAATGTAGAAATTGCAGAACTAGTAGAAGGAGTTACAAAAATTACTCAAATGTTTAAAACAAATGAAGAAAAGCAAGCAGAGAACTTTAAAAAACTTTTTATAGCAATGGAAAAAGATATAAGAGTAATATTACTAAAATTAGCAGATAGGTTGCATAATGTTAGCACGTTAAAACATTTAGAAAGAAAAAAGCAAATTTCAATAGCTAAAGAAACAATAGATATTTATGCACCTATTGCAAATAAACTTGGAATGTATGATTTTAAATCAAAATTAGAAGATTATTCTTTTAAATATTTGTATCCAGAAGAATATGAAAAAATTCTAAATGATGTAGAAACAGAAGAATTAAATAAAAAAGTTTTTTTAGATCAAACTAAAATTAATATAGAAAAAAGATTAAGAAAATATAGAATACCTGCAATTATAGATGTTGAAAGAAAGCATTTATTTAATATATACTTAAAATTACAGAGTAAAAAAATTGCAATTCAAGAAATGAAAGATTTATTTGCAATTAAAATAATTGTAAAAGATAAAAAAGAATGTTACATAGTTTTAGGAATAATTAATGAAATGTATAATTTTATACCAGGGACTTTTAAAGATTATATAGCAGTGCCTAGAAATAATATGTATGAAGCATTGCAAAGTGGAACAATAGGTGAAAAAGGTGTAATATTTGAAGCCCAAATTTGTAGTTATGAAATGAATAGAATTTCAAAATATGGAATTTTAGCATATCTTACATATATGAAGACAGACAAAATTGATTTAGAAAATAGTTTGATAAAAGAAAAATTTATAGGAGTAAAAAACAGTCTAGAATTAAAAGAAAAAATAGATAATCCAAGTTTTTTCTTAAATGCCATAAAACAAGAATTATTTGAAGAAGAAGTTTATGTATTTACTCCAAAAGGAAAATTAGTAATCCTTCCAAAAGGTGCAACAGCAATAGATTTTGCGTATAAAATATCTGAAAATTTGGGAAATCATATATTAACAGCAATGATAAATGAAAAAGAAATGCCAGTAATTACAAAACTAGAAAATGGAGACATTGTAAAAATTGTAACAACTCCAAATGAGGTGATACCAAATATAAATTGGTTAGATATTGTAAAAACAGCAAAAGCTAAGTCTGAGATATTAAAACAGTTAGAAAAAGTAAAAGAGCAAAATTCTAAAATTAGTGTGAAATTAGAAATTATTGCGAAAGATAAAGAAGGAATAGTATTGGAAATACTTGAAATTTTAAAAAATAGAAAACAAAATATTTTGAGTTTAAATACGAATATTTTGGAAGATAAAATTGTTAAGATAGTGATTGTGCTGGAAGTTGATTTGATTGAATTTTTGGATGAAATAAAGACAAGCATTGAGAATATGAAAGGAGTAAAAGAGGTTTTTTATTCAATAAAAGTTGCCAATGGGGACGGAGAAAAATGGCAATTTTGAAATTCTTGTCTTTTTGGAAGTTTGGGTGAACTTTGGGGACGTTCCTTAAAGTTCATTGCTTTTTGTGATTCGTTGTATTAAAATAGACCGCTGGAAAAAGACAATATATATAATTTAAAAATATAAACGGCTCCTTCCATAGCATAAGAATTTCTAAGTAATTTTTTTGGCACCCTTTCTGCATAATTTTCGTATAACGAAAATTTCCGAACATTTTCCAAAAAAATTACCTAAGAAATTCTAATGCTATTCCAGTCGCACATTTATATTTTTAAATTATATATATTGTCTTTTTTCAGCTTCTCTACATATTAAATATAACATCATTGTCGTCCCCTGTGGCAACTTAAGATAAACTATAATGTCGAATTTTGCGATGAATAATTCTTTACAAAAGTAAAATATTATGTTATATTCAAAGCATAAGATTTTAATCTTTAATTTTATATCAAAAAATTTTTATTCTAGAAAATTATCCAAAAACAGTCAAAAAAGAAGGTGAAGCTTATGCATGGTAAATTATAGCAAAAGATATATAAATGCAATCAGTTTAATTTTTTCAATTCCAATAATTATTATAATATTAATAATCAATCAAATAGATATAAAAAATGCCTCTATCTTAAAATTTTTAAACAATAATATAATTGAAATAGAAATGAAAACAGAAAGCATAAATGAAAGTGCAAAAGAAAAATTGCAAGATACTAAAGATGCTCCTGAAAATAAAATATTATTAGATAAAAATAACCAGAATAATCTTAACATACAAAATAAAAAAGAAAGTGAAGTTTGGCAACTTAATATACCGTCTATTTCACTTATTGCACCAATAGCAGAAGGAACAACAAAAGAAATAATGGATAACTTCATAGGGCATTTTGAAAAGACAAATAAAACCGAAGGAAATATTGGACTTGCAGCACACAATAGAGGATATAAAGTAAATTATTTTCAAAATTTAAAAAAATTAAAAAAAGGTGATGAAATTATATATAGATATAAAAATTTAGAAAGAAAATATAAAGTGACAAAACACAAAATAATAAAAGATACAGATTGGAGTTGTTTAGAAAATACAAAAGAAAATACAATAACATTAATAACATGTGTAGAAGATGAGCCAGAATTTAGAAGGTGTATATTTGGAGTAGAAGATATTTAGGAGGATGAATATTGAAACTAAAAAAATTTATAAAAATTTTATGTGTAATATTATGTATAATAATACTAAATACATTATTAATAATAAATTCTGTAAAAGCAATTGAGATAGGAGCTAAAAAAGGTGAGAATTTTTTAGGATATATTGAAACAATATATATGCATTAGAAAGTAAAAAATTTCAAGTAATAATATATAAAAAATTAGGAATTAAGAAATATTTTTTTAATTTAAAGCTTACTGTTCTAAATTTAATATGTAAAAAAGCAGTGTAAAATATATAATTAAAAAATATAAATGTGCTTAAATAGCATTAAAACTTCTTAGATAATATTTTGGAAAATATTTGCAAATTTGCATTTTAAGAAAATTATGCAAGAAAGGTTTTCAAAAATATTACTTAGAAGTTTTTTGTTATAAAAAGAGCAAATTTATTTAAAAAAATAGAAATAACAAATGTACTGTAGTTTATTTGAGTAATAAATTGTAATCTCAATAAAATATTCTCTATTTTTATTCTAAAACTAATTGAAAAATATTATAAAAATGGATATAATACTAAATATAAAAATAGAAATCGGAGGATCTCTTTAAATGTTAGGGCAAATATTAATATTAGTAGTTTTAATACTTATAAATGCATTTTTCGCAGCAACAGAAATTGCATATATCTCACTTAATGATGCCAAAATTGAAAAACAAGCAAAAGAAGGAAATAAAAAGGCAAGGCAAATTGAAAAAATGTTAAAGACACCAAGTAAGTTTTTAGCAACAATACAAATTGGTATAACACTTGCAGGGTTTTTATCAAGTGCATTTGCATCTGATGCATTTGCAGATGTATTAGCGCCAACATTAAACAATATAATGCCATTTTTATCTGTAGAAACTTGGAAAGCAATATCAATAATTTTAATAACAATAATTTTATCATTCTTTACACTAATATTTGGTGAACTAGTCCCAAAAAGAATAGGTATGAAAAATGCAGAAAAAGTTTCATTTTTCTCAATAGGAATAATAAGGGCAATATCAGTTATAGCAGCACCATTTGTAAAATTGTTAACATTTGTTACAAATGCAATATCAAAACTTTTAGGAATTGGTGAAAATGAAGAAGAAACAGTTACAGAAGAAGAAATAAAAATGATGATAGATCAAGGAAAAGAAAAAGGAACAATAGAAGAAGGAGAAAAAGAGTTATTAAATAATGTATTTGAATTTAATGATATAGTGGTATCAGAAATTATGACACACAGAACAGATATTTTTGCAATAGATATAAATATGAGCTTAGCAGAGCTGTTAGAAGAAATATCACATGAAGATTATAAGTATAGTAGAATTCCAGTATATGATGAAACAATAGACGAAATTCAAGGAATAATATATATAAAAGATGTATTAAAAAATATAAATAAAAAATCGTTTAAAGTTAAAAATATAATGAAAAAAGCTTACTTTGTACCACAAAATAAAATGATAGATGAACTTTTCAAAGAAATGCAAAAAAATAAAATGCAAATGGCAATTGTATTAGACGAATATGGAGGAACAGCGGGATTGATAACAATGGAAGACATACTAGAAGAACTTGTTGGAGACATATATGATGAATATGATGAAGTCGAAGAAGAATATACAAAAATAGATGAAAACACATATATATTAAGTGGAAGTATGACAATATATGATGTAAACAAATTGTTAGATGCAAAAATTCCAGAAGGAGATTATGATACACTTTCAGGATTTTTACAAGAAGAAATGGGAAGAATACCAGCAGATGAAGAAAATCCAATAATCGAAACGAAAAATATAACATATAAAATAGAAGAATATGAAGACAAAAGAATAATAAAAGTAAAAGCATGCAAAAATAACAATGAACAGCAAAAAGATGAAGAAGAAAATAAGGAGTAAGTGATAAATAAAATGAAAAAGAAAATAATAATATCAATAATTTTAATAATATTAATATTAGCAGTTGTAGTTTTTGCCTATGTAAAAATTCGGAGAAAAAGCAAAAAATTATGAAATAGAAAAAATATCAGAATATAAATATTTTGTGTTAAAAGAAGGAGATAATTACGGTGTAATTGACGATAAAGCAAATATAATAATAGAAGCAAAATATCAAGATGTACAAATACCAAATCCCACAAAAGCTATATTTATTTGTTATGAAGGAGAAAATTCAAAAGTTTTAAATGAAAAAGCAGAAGAAATATACAAAAATTTTCAAAATGTAGAGCCTCTTGAACTTAAAAATGTATCAACAGATTTAATATATGAAAAAAGTGTTTTAAAATATAAAGAAAATGATAAATATGGTTTAATAAGTTTAGATGGTAAAAAAATAACAAATCCAATATATGAGGAAATAGAAACACTTCAGTATAAAGAAGGAGAATTATTAGTAAAAAAAGATGGTAAATATGGGCTAATAAATATGAATGGTTATGTAATAATAGACCCAAAATATGACAATATAAAAGCAGATGAATATTATTCAAAAACAAATGGATATAAAAATGATGGATATATTGTAAGTAATACAACACAAGATGGATATAGGTATGGATATATAAATAATGAAGGAAAAGAAATTTTAGAAGTAAAATACAACGAATTATCAAGAATTAATTATAATGATGATGATAAAGAATTTTTACTATGTGCGGAAAACGGTAAATACGGATTATTTGAAGGAGAAAAACAAATAATAGGAAACGAATATCAAGAAATAGAATATATGAACGGAACTGATTTTTGTGTAGTGCAAAAAGGAAAAAAATATGGAGTCATAACATTAGATGGTAACATGATTTTAAAAGTAAGATTTATACAAATCGATGTAACAGGAAACTATATATATGCAACTGATGAAAATTCTGAAATAAATGTATATGATAATAAAGGAAATATAGCACAAATAGATTCAAATACAATAATAATATCTGCAGATGAAGAAGGAAAATATCAAATTCATATAAATAACCAAGATGGAAAGACGACTTATAGTATATATGAAGGAGAAACAAAAAAAGCAGAGGGATATAGTTATATAGAATATTTATATGAAAATTATTTTATAGCTGCAAACACTGAAGGAAAATTAGGTGTAATAGATATAAATGGCAAGCAAGCTATAGAATTAAAATATGATTCAATACAAAAAGTTCAAGGAACTAATATAGTACAAGCAAGTGAAACACAAGAGCAAAATGTTGTAATATATTCAAATAAAATGGAAAAAGTAGCAGAAATGAAAAATGCTGTAATATCAAAAAAAGAAAATTATTTCTTAATATATAATAATGAAGAAAGAAAATATTTTGATTTTAATGGAATAGAAAAAACTAATATAGAGATATTCCCAAATAATGTTTTATTTGCAAAACAAGAAAATGGTAAATGGGGCTTTATAGATAAAAATGGAAATATAGTTGTTGAATGTAAATATGAACAAGTAACAGAATTTAATAACTATGGTTTTGCAGGAGTAAAATTGGACGGAAAATGGGGATGTATTGATGAAACAGGTAAGCTTGTATTAGAGCCTAAATATGAAATTCAGAATATAGAAAATGTTGACTTTATAGGTGAGTACTATAAGACTGTTTATGGTTATGGAGAGTCTTATTATACCAAGTAGATTTTAGGAGAGTGAATAATGCAAATAATTTCTAGTAAGGAAAATGAACAGATAAAACATATAAAAAAATTGAAGGAAAAGAAATTTAGAGATGAAACAAATGAATTCTTAATCGAAGGAATTAAATTAGTAAAAGAAGCAATTTATGAAAAGCAAGACATAAAGCAAATAGTGATTTGTGATGACTGTGAAAAAACTTTAGATATAACAAAAGAAGAAATGTATGATATTGCAAAATATAATTGTATATATGTCACTAAAAAAATCTTCGAAACTTTAACAGATGTTAAAGCACCACAAGGAATTTTAGCAATAGTAAAAAAGAAAGTGGAAAATACAAAAATAAATTTCAAAGAAGATATAATTGTTGCTTTAGATGATATTCAAGACCCGGGAAATTTAGGAACTATCTTAAGAACTGTAGACAGTATAGGCTTAACTCAACTAGTAGTTTCAAAAAATACGGCAGATGTATTTAATCCAAAAGTAGTACGTTCTACGATGGGAGCAATATTTAGAGTAAATATAATCAAATCAGAAGACTTAAAAACCTCACTTCAAGAAATAAAAAAACAAGGATTTGAAATTGTTGTATCATCTTTGCATACCAAAAACAATATTTATGATTTGGATTATAAAAATAAAGTAATAGTAATTGGAAATGAAGCAAATGGTGTCAAAGAAGAAATCATAAATATAGCAGATAAAAAAATAAAAATTCCCATGCTCGGAAGAACAGAAAGCCTAAACGCATCAGTTGCAACAGGCATAATACTATATGAATATGTAAGACAAAAATTGAACTTTGGGGACGTTCCTTAAAGTTCATAAAAGTTGCCAAAGGGGACGGAGAAAAATGGCAA
>CAKNNA010000042.1 GCA_930989765.1 uncultured Clostridium sp.
GTAATCTTTTGAGAGGTAGGATTCCCTATGTAGGCAATTATATTATAATATTTATGAAATGACGAATGCGCAAGGAATAGATATACCCCTTCTTGACTTTAATTAAATGAGGGGGCACGGAAGAGTGAAGAGGCTCGTTTAATTAAAGTTTAGAAGGGGTTATCTATGTATTAAGCCGAGGAATGGAATAAATATTATAATATAATTGCCTACATAGGGAATCCTACCTCTCAAAAGATTACAAGAAGTTTTCTCCAACTGCTGTACCAATCTAAAGCATTTTTCTAAAAAGTTCCCACATACCAAAAAAGACCATACCTATAATAGGCAGGTCCTCCACCTTACGTTCTATATTGACCATAGCGCTCTCTACCAAGAGCTGTATAATATATTTTAGCAAGTGCCTGATTCTGATCCACAACTTCAAATATAGTTCCATCTTTTAAATCTCTTTGATTTACAACACTAGTATAACTTGCAGTAACCATCTGTCCAATTCCATAATAATCTTCTATTGGAAAATAATACTGAGTTATTCCATTAACATTTTGTCCTGCTTTCCTTTCAAAATTCATATTAAAAATTCCTATTGCATTAGTCAAATCTTTTGTATCTAAATCTTGAGACTTTATAATATTATAAGTATTATCATTTGTTAATATATATATTGAATTATTTTGGACAGACTCTTTATTCTTCATATTTGGCACTACTGTATATCCATTATATATTTTTCCACCAATACTTAGCCCTTGCAAAAATGAAATTAAAGATACATTATTTGCAACTATTTCCCATTCGTAATCTTTTAGCATTGGCATTTGAAAATTTGTGCTATCGTTTGAACCTGAATAATTATTATAATTTGTTATTGCAATTGAAAGATTTCTTTCTATTGTATACTTTATTACTTCTTGCCTATGGCTATTAAATAATGAGTTATCATTTTCTATGTCGTTTGAACCTGTTGTATTAAACAATTCTGCAAATACCTCATAATTTCCGAAATCACCTTCGACTGGATTTCCATTTTCGTCTACCACTTGGTTAGTTCTTAAATTTCTTAAAGGTGAGCTTTGTATAAATTCTTTTAATTCTAAAGCTTGTCTGTAATAATTTACTGCATTATCATTATTTATTATATCATTTGGATTCATGCCTGTATCTGCAATTTTTGTACCATTTAATAAATGAAAAACTTCATTATTTTGCGCATCATAATAATATTTAGTTCCTGATATTACTTTGCAAGGTAAATTGTATTTCATTACACCATCTACCATTACATTTTCTCTTACATTATTTTCAACATCAATTGTAATTCCTTTGTATGTAATTTGTCCACTTGAATTTTCTGCAACATCAGTTAATAAATATCCTGCTATATCTACAGGCTCATCATTGCATAATCCTCTTATTGTTATATAATTATCTATTGCATATGTTATTACTACATCATATAAAGAGCCTGATACATATCTTGCACTATAATAAACATATGGTTTTAACCCATATAAAGTTTCTCCATCTTGATAGGTTATGTCTGGCTCTTGACCTGCTTCTTGAACTTCTTGAAGTGATTTATTATAGCTTTCTTGTGCTTCTTGGTCCCAAGTGTTTGTATATGGAGAATAAATATAATAACCATCATATAATGTAAATACTAAAGCTGGTACATATGATTGTAAGTCTTCTTTTGTGTATCCATTCATTCTGTATGCAGATTCTATAGAATTAAAAAACGAATTTACTGCTGCTTCTATATCTCTTATTTTTGAATTTGCGAGTATAGATTCATCACCATTATATGTATTTATTTGATATGCTTTTATTGCATCATATGTTGATTTATTTAATCTTGAATCATATGTTGTTTGCAGACTTAATGTTTCTACTCTGGAATCTATATATGAAGTTAATACCATTGATATTGGTAATATAAATATAACAAACATTACTGCTAAATTTTGTAGTTTCATGCTTTTTCCTTTCTTTTTATAAAAAATCCCATAACATCTATTTTTAAGATATTACAGGATTTAAATATTTTCTAGTTTCCTGTTGCAGTTACAAATCCAGCTGCACTTGCTGCAATTGTATATGTATTGTTTCCTGTTACAGTATAGAAAAAGTTCTTTAATTGTTGTGACATTGTTTGGTTTGTGTTTTTTACACTAACTGATACAATATCACCTTCTTTTAGGTTGTAGTTTTTAGGTGTACCTGTTTCTGGCTCAATTACATCTAAAATCTGTGATGTATATATTGAGTAATATACATTCTCTCCTATTTTGTCTCTTTCAGTTTGACTTGTCTTTTTTCCTGGATTTTCATCTAATACTTGTACTTCTATTTCAACATCATATGAATTTCCTGTTGAAGTTATTGTTTGAATAAATGAACTGTATGAATCTGGTGTTATCTTTCCTGTTGACCTAATATTGTCTACAAATTCAGTTGTAGCTGTTTGCACAGTAAGCTGTGATACATCATCAGTTCTATCAGACATTGTCATTAGTGGAAAAACAAACATTAAAACTGCGGCTAATCCTATTGCTATTACTGTAATTAATGTATCTCCCATTTTTGCTCCTCCTTATATTTTATATTTTAATATAACTATCTTGTTACTTCATAAGTAATTACTCTTTTTTCGCCTTTCATTGAGTCTGGTACATCTGGATTTAGTGTAGTTGTATATACACCTAAATATTCTTTTATTTGACTTGCTGATTTTAATTTGCTATATAAACTTTCTGATGGTAACCTTATTGTATTTCCATACCAATTGTTAAAATTTGTATTAGTTTTTCCATAAATAATTGCTTCTAGTAATGTTTGGCTATTTGTGTCTTGACTTATTCTAGGTGGCTCTTTACTTGTATCATCAGAATTTAATACATTCCTATCTTCTACTATTGTAGGATTTGTTGGATTTCTATATTGGTATATTATTAAAGGCTCACCTGTAGAATATACAAAAACTATTCTATAGTTTTCATTATAAACTCTATATATACTTGGAATTATTGTTTCTAATCCTACTGTTCTTTCAGTTCCTGTAGTTTCATAATAGAAATCACCATTTATATATTCTGTTTCTCTATCTTGAAAATCTAAAATTGCATCTGATGCTTGCCTTGCCTGGCTGAATGAAGTGATGCCAAGAGAAAGCGCTAATACAAATATTAAAACTGCTCCTGCCATTTTTAAAGCATCCACTGCATTTTCCACTTGCATCACCTACTTTCTATTTAAATTAAGAATCACTAGCTGCTGTAAATGTTCCACTAACTTTAATGTTTGAAACTCTACCACTTGTTCCATATTCTAGTTCTACTTCATATGTATTGTTATTTATTATTCTTGAAGTTGATGGTGTAGATGTTTTTGCTTCTGTATTAAATTGTACTGTTACACTTATTCCATCATTTGTTGTTGTTCCACCTGATGAATTTGTTCCTGTTGTTGATGAACCTGCATTTGTTGCTAATACTTCTTGTATCATTGATTTTACCATTGTTCCTTTTATGTCGCCCTCATATTTTAAAAATTGGTTATTA
The DNA here is from genome assembly GCA_930989765.1 of uncultured Clostridium sp. GTDB lineage: Bacteria > Bacillota > Clostridia > TANB77 > CAG-508 > CAG-269. The sequence goes on from CAKNNA010000042.1 coordinate 3,564, forward strand.
AAAGATGTTATTGCTGCTCTATCCATTCCACTGTCTGATACAGTTTCTTGTGCTGATGTGTATATCATTATTCCTAAAGATATAAGTAATATTGCAAGTAATATTGCTCCTGCTATAATTAATGCTTTTGATGCATTTTCCATTGTTTTTTCCTCCTTATTTTCAATTTTTGCTTTTGCATAATTTTACTTTTAAAATTTATTTTTATTAGTTTTTAAAATTTTTAATCAAATGTTCCTGATACTTTTATAGTTGAAACTCTACCACTTGTTCCATATATTAATTCTACTGTATATGTATTGTTATTTACAATACTTGATGTTGTTGGTGTTGTTGTTGCTGTTTGCTGTGTTCCATCATCTACAAATTGTACGCTTACTGATATTCCATCATTTGTAGTTGTTCCTGTATTTGATGTTCCTCCTGTTGATGAACCTGAATTTACTGCTAACACTTCTTGTATCATTGATTTTACCATTGTTCCTTTTATGTCTCCTTCATATTTTAGAAATTGGTTATTAAAAGATGTTATTGCAGCCCTGTCCATTCCACTATCTGATACAGTATCTTGTGCTGATGTGTATATCATTATTCCTAAAGATATAAGTAAGATTGCAAGCAATATTGCTCCTGCTATAATTAGTGCTTTTGATGCATTCTCCATTTTTTTCCTCCTTTGCTTATTAATTTATTTATATTTAAACACTAAACAAAGTTTAGTAATTTTAATATCAATTTAATATATTATAATTATTCTGATATTTGCTCAAAATATAAATAGCTTACTTTTTTAGTTTTTTGATGATATTCTATTTTAGTACATTTAAATTTTATTGTATTATAGTATTTTACGAAATTTTCCATTCCTGCATTATATAAGGTTTCCATATTATATAATGTATCATTGTCTGTTATTTTTATTTGTATATTAATTGAGTTTTCTTGGTTATTTATATATATGCCTTGCTCATCTTGCATTACTTCATTTTTTCTGTTATTATCAATCGCCATATTTATAACAGTTGCAAGATCAGTACCATATATTTCTTTTTCATAGTAATTTTCAAATTTAACATTTTGCATATTTATATTATTGTACTCTGTTTTATAATTATAATAAGCGTATATTATTATACAAATAATGACAATAAATAATATTATAATCGTAACAAATTTCTTCATTATTTCTTCCTTTTTATTATAACATTTCGACTTTTTTTTTGCAATACCAATTATAGGTAAAATTTATTTTGTTTATTATTTTTAAACTAAAATCTATTTTTCTTTATATTTTATAACTTTTTGTATATTTTTAAGTTATCTTGTTAAATCTTAAGCTTTTTATTCTACCTGATGTCTCAGAATAATATTCAGGTGTTCCACTTTTATATTTTTGGTTATTTCCTAAGCTTTCCTGCATTAATGTATCAAATTCGTCTTGAGATTTGTTGTCTATCCTTTGAGAATCTAGATATATACTAATTTCATAATCTGTTGTAAAATTGTTTACATAACCGTATTGACTATTATTTTGATTTGCCATATTTGCAACTGTTATAATATCATATATTGTTAAATCCTCTCTATTTGCATAAACTGTATATTGTGTATTAAACTCAACTATTTGTTGTCTTGCATTTCTTTGGTTAATTTCTGCAGATGTTGTTCCAAATGATGTAAATAGGTATACAGCTAAAGAAAGAATTAATATTCCAATTAAAACTCCTCCAGCAATTAATAGTGCATTTGATGCATTTTCCATAAAAATTCATTCCTTTCTAACCTTCATTTAAATTTCTTTAAAGATATTTAAACCTTAGGTTAAAATTATATACAATTATGCTTTATAAGTATTTTCCAATTTATTTTCTATTAAATAAAATTATAATTTAATTAATTATTTGGTAAATTCAAATTTTAAATCTTTAATCTGTCCACTATCATAATATGTTGGGTCTTGAGAAGCTTTAAATGTAGAAGACTTTAAAGTAGAATATTCTCTATATTTTCTAATTATTGTTAAAATCTGATTTTTGTCTGTTATTACTGTACCATTTGCATCTTTAAAATCTGAGCCTAATATTTCGTTTACAGTGGTACTTCCAGATGAAATTCCTGAATAATTTGAAGAAAGTTGTAACATTCCATTTAAAGTATTTTGATATTCATAATTTTTACATTCTTCGATTAATTTATAAAATTCACTATTTCTATTGTTAATTACATATGTTGTATTTGCATCAAAAAATTCAAGTGTACCACCATTTTTACTTGCAAATCCACTTCCTAAATTTATTCTAAGCTCTATTTTTAAAGAATAATCTACTTCTCCTAGTCCTCCTGATTTTAAATTATAATCTATTACCTTATTTGCAAGTGATATTAAATCTGTTCCTACTAAGTTATTTCTTACATATCGTGTAAATTGTTCATTAAAATCTGTAAGCTGACTTACATTTTCTAAATCTGATTGATTTCTTTGGTAGATTGATACTTGATTAAACATTAAGAGTAATGCACCAAGTACTAATAATGCTATTAATATTCCTCCTGCCATTACTAAAGCTTTAGAAGCATTTTCCATAATACATTACCCTCACTTTCCATTTACATCTTATATTTATTTAAATTATTTTTTCTGCTCTTTTAAAAATTTCCACCTTGCATTGCTGCAAATGAGTCATTCATACTTGTTAATCCTATAAATACCAATGGAATAATTAGATATCCTACGAAAAGACATATCATTGGTGCAAAACCTATAGCTCTTCCTATCATTCCTTTTCTTTTTATTAGTCTTTCATTTGACTCTTTTCTCTTTTCACGGTAATAATCCCTTTCTGAATCTAATTCATCAAAAGCGTCTTTAATTGGTATTTTTTCAACTGCTGCTTGCAAGCTTTCTACAATTCTTATTAATGGTTGGTAGGCAATTTCGTTTTTCATGTCTTCTAATGCCTCCCAAGCACCTGCTTCGTAGTTATTAACACATTTAGTAATTGGCTCTTTAAATATATTTGAATATCTTTCAAGCCATTCTAGAATTATTTCAACATTAACTCTTTCTATTCTCATAAGCATTAATATAATTGTTTGGAATTGCATTACTTCATCTTCCATTTCAAGTTTTCTAATTATAACTTGGAAATGTAAGACTGCAATTGGTCCCATATAGCCTGCTATTGCAAATACAAATGCTAGTAAAAATTCAAACCATTGCATATATTCACTATTTACAATTTGAAGTTTGCCATAAATTCTTTCTGCTGCATCTTCAATCTCATCTGGCATAACTCCTTCATATTCTTTTGATTTTTCTAAAGCCTCTTGTATGTCTTCTTGAGTTGTTTTTAAATTCCCCTTAAATCTATCTAGGAAAATATTGTCTTGTTCTGTTATTTCCATTGCTCTTTGTCTATCTTTTTCGTCTAAACCTCCAACTAGGTTATATTCTGTTGTCGGCTCTGTATATACATATTCTATTGCAACATTATGTAGTTGCATAAACACCAGTAATGATATTATAAATGCTAAAATTGAGTATACAATTCTGTTTATGTAAAGCCATTCTATTTTTAAGTGTGATGCTGCTTCTTTAAGTAATTCTATTACTTTTCTATATTCTTTAGTTCCATCTTTTGGTATAAATAAATTTACTATTTTTTTGCATATTTTGTTTTTATAAACTTTTGCTTGCCAAGGGTTTTCTGTATTTTTTGTGTTCATATTTGTTGAGCCATTATCTTTTAATTTTCTAACTAGTATATATGATATAAATGTAATTATTAATATTAAAAGTTGTACTATCATTCCTGGTTTTCCTAGATACCAGCTTTCTACGAATGAAAAGTTTGATATTGCCCAATTTTTTATTGGCTCTAAAAGTACTATTGGTGCTATTGATATAAATGCTAAACTTTGAAATACATAGTTTAATTTATCTCTTTTTAATATTTCAAGTTGCATCTCTTGTGTTATATTATCAACATTTTTTAAGTATAATGATGCACCATCTACTTTTCTGTCACCAAATTCTTTTGTTAAATATGATATACCAGCAAATTCTTTTAAGAAACTATTTGGAGCTATATCATAATATTTTTCAAGTTCTGTTTCTGGGTCATCTGAAATTAGTATTTCATAAATTTTTTCACCTTGTCTTGAAATATCTAGCTCATCATCTTGTGAAACTTGATATATCGCTTCTTCTACCATGTTGTATTCATGGTAAGCATGTCTTATTTCTGAAAAAAATTCTACTTGTTGCTTTAGTAAATTATCATCTATTTTATCTACAAAACTATCAATAAATGTATCTATCATAAATAGTTCAAATATTAAGACAATAAACATTACTAATGTATTTGAATGTGTAATTATTATACTTATCAAAATTATTGGAATTAATATTGCAAGTGTCTTTGTTAAAATTTTAGAGGCATCTTTTCTTGTATTATATTCATCATCTATATTTATAATTTCCAAGCGTCTTCTTAGTTTTAAAATATATCTTTTTAAGAAAGGTATCCTTATATATTTTACATATAGTTTTTGGTAAATAACCTCCATCGAAAAGCTTTTTTGCTTTGTACCTCTTTGTAGTCTTTGAATTTGCTTGTATTCAGATTTTTGCATTTTCTTTCTTATAATAAAGTATGCTAAGACTATTAATAGAAAAGCTCCTCCTGCAATTCCCATTATTAAGTATATTGTTTCATTTGACACCTGTTTTCACCTCCAATTTTTGCTTATATATTTTTAGGTTTTCTTCCTCTTCTTTTTGTATTTTCTTCTGGCACCGCTGAAACTGTTACAGTTTCTCTTTGTTTTCCCCAGTGTTTTTCTATAAATTTATCAAAATTTTCTGCATCTACTTCATCCATATTATTTCTCATGTCTTTTATGTTTTCTTCTGTAATTGGATTTGTAATAACATATTTTCCGTCAATATATTCTAATATATTCCTGTATGTATATAATTCTTTGTCTGTTGTTTTTGTAAAGTAATGTGTTGCATTATCAAAGAATTTGTCAAATTTACCTTCTAATGTTTTTTCATTTCTATGCTCAAATGTATATTCATTTTTGTTTTCTACTGGTATACATTCTGTAATTCTTTCTATATATCTTTTTCCTCTGAAATCTTTTACTTGGTGTACATCAAAGTTTAAAACTTGTACAACTTGCTCTTCTGCTGTTTTTTCGTCTGTAAATACTCCTGTTCTTAACATTGAGTTACGAAGTGCTGTAACTAAGTTTGGAAATGTTTTTGCGTGGTGAGTAAATAATGTGAATTTAGATGCAACTTGGGCTGCTTGTATCATCCAAGATGCAACTGGGTCTGTTGCAACCTCACCTATGATGTTTACAGAACCATCTGTTTTCTTTTGAACATCAAGTCCTTCTTGTCCTGATATTGTATCTGTTTCACGGAATGTAAGTATGTTTCTAGTTGGGTATATTTTTCTTAAGTGAAGCTCGAATGCAGTTTCTTGAACCCTTATGTTCATTGTTTCATATATGTTTTCAATCATACCCATAAGTAATGTTGTTTTACCAGAACCTTGTTCACCAGTAATTGCTGTGATTCTTGCTCCTTTTACTAAATATTTTAATAATTCTATTGCATCTTCTTTTCCCGGGTCTCTTACTAGTTGTTCAAGTGTTGCACGTTTTACATCGAATTTTCTTACAAAGAATGCCCATGTTTCAGAAAAGCTTGGTCTTACTACAACAACACGTGATCCGTCTTTCATTTCATTTATTTTATAACCATTTGTGTCTGATAATTGACCTGGGTTATTATATTTATATATATTTTGGCATACTCTTTTTAGTTCTGCTTCTGTTCCAAATGATAAAAATGCTAAACGAATTGATTTACCTTGGAAAAATATCCAAATACTATCACAAGCTCTTGGTACTTTGTGTTCTGCAACTTGATTTAAATAGTCTCCTGATGCTGTTTGTGCAACTTGGCTTAAGAAACTTTCAGGTAAACCAGAAACACCACCTGAAACACCATCTATGTTCATATCTCTTATTTCGTCTATTGTGCTATAACCTTTATAATGTTGATATATTCTTTGTACTACTACTGATAACTTATCTGGGAAATTTAATTCTATATTTTCGTTCTCATATATATCTTCAATTTCTTTTGAGGTTATAACATATGAAGGCTTTGATTCTCCTTCTACATATTTAAGCTCTGCTAAATTATACTTTTTAATTAATTCTGTTAATGCTTCATATCCAAAATCTTTTTTATATGCATATAATAATATATCAAATTTATCTTGTGCAGTAAGAAGTGATGGTACATCAAATGGTATTGCTTTTGATATATTTGTTTCATCTACACCGTATTCGTTTGCAAGTAAGTCATAAATAAGCTCTTGAACATATTTTTTATCATTAACATCTCCATATGTACAACCTTTTAAAGCTTTTTTTAACTCATATTTTTTGTTTTTTCTTCTTTTTAGTTCCTCTTCTGACAAACCTATATCATATAAGTTTACTTTTGTAATTTCATCAAGTCTTCTTTTTACATATTCTTTCATCATGTCTAGTGTATAAGTTTTGTCATCTACATTAACAGTTTTTTCTACTTCTTCATTTTTTTTCTTTTTTATATAATAAAAAACTGCTAAAACTGCTACGACAGCAACTATTAAAGTTAATAATATGTTGGTTATAGTCATTTTTTATTTCTCCTTTCTATAGGCTTGCTTGTACCATTTGTTGTCTATAAATTATATTCTCAGATGCTCTTTTTATTTCATCTATAAAAAACGCATTTCTGTCCTCTGAATCAATAGATTTTTTGAACTTTAAAAATAAATCTGGCACTTTTGCTTCTTCTGCTGCTTCAAAAAATAATGTATTATATGGTATTGTTAATATTTGATTTTTTTCTCCTAAATATCTTGTTATATTTTTTATATTATATTTTGAATATTTATCAAATCTACCTATTAATAGTAATGTTTTTGGTGATTTTAATATTTCATTTTTTTCTTTTTCTTCTTTTATTTTGTCTATACTGCTTAGTCTTTGTGAAGCACTTACTACTATAACATCTGATTTTTTTAATATTGCATTTTGCATATTTTTATTTATATTTTCATCTAAATCTATAAATATTCTATCATAATATTGGTTTGCAACTGTAATTATATCTGGGTATGTTTCTTCTACATCTATTCTTCCTTTTTGTTCTGTCCCTAAAAGCACTTCTAATCTATCTTTAAATACAATTTTTGTATAATTTGTTATAATATTTGGTGAAATTTTATTGCTTTTTACCATTTTTGCAAGTCCTATTATCCCATTTTCTTGGTCTAATATGTTTGTTGTGTTTGGTCCAAATATACCAAAATTGAATTTAGATTTTCTTTTTTCTTGCCAGAAACATCTTTTCAACCTGTCTTCTTTATCTGTTGTTGAGATAATTAAGTTTTTTGAATTATGTTCTATTGACATATATGTAACTATTGCAGCTAAGGACAATGTTTTTCCAGTTTCTTCTTTTTTGTTATTTATAAAAGTTATTATTGCCATTTTTACACTCCTCTTTCAATAGTTTTTATTGCTCTCCTTACATTAGATTCACTTGTATTTACTATGCCAAGAATCATATATACTAAACTTTCTTTATATTGAAGGCTAAGTTTTTTAAATTTTATTTTTGCTACTCTTTGATTTTCATATAAAGCAAGTAAATCACCATTTTCTATTGGAAAATATATTATATCTTTTTCCCAATTTACCTTGTAATCTAATGATAGAAAATTCAAATAGTCATCATCTTCTTTTAGTGCTTCTTTTGCATATAAGACTTTTGTTAAAGTTATTGGCTCTTTTAATTCTGAAAGTATTTCTAGTCCTTTTTTTAAAGAATATAAATCAAATGATGTTACAAAAAATTTTTTATCTGCTTTTGATATTTCAAATTCTTTTAAACCTTGAAGATTGTCTATGTCTATAAGTGCTATATCATATGTAAAATCTTCTTGTGTTGTCCCTAAATATTTTTTTATTTCCTCTATTGAGTTAAATCCTACTGCTACATCTATATCTTCGAAGTTTGTAATGTATGAAGCTGTAGGATTTATAACTGGAACTACATATTTTGCTTTTTGAGTTATAGTACTATCTATTACAATAACTTTTTTTCCTATTGTAGTTAATATTTTTGCTAAATTTAAAATTAAATCTGTTTTATCAAAAGCCCCTATAAATCCTACTTTCTCCATCTTTACCCTTCCTTATTTTATTATTTTTAATTTGTTGTAGTTTGAGTTGTTTGTGCTGATATTGAATCTAAGTAATCTTTTCTATTTTCTTTTGTTGTTGTTATTTCTTCTTCTACTTTTGATTTTAAGTTATTGTCTCCTGTCTCACCATTTGCATTAACTGCTGGGTCTATCACATTTAGTCTTTGACTTGCATTATATCTGCTTTCTAATTCTTGTCTTGCTGTATCTATTATATTTGGATTTGCCCTTATTAGTTCTGCAACTGCTGAACTTGGTGTATATGTTGGAATTGCTTCATCTTGCATTCCTGGCTCTGTATAAATATTTGCATATAATTTGGCTCCATCCATTCTATATGCTTCTACTATAGCATTACTCATTAATGCAATTTCTCCTTCTGATAGATTAATCCATATCGTATTTTCTGAAGGTACACCTGACACTTCTGGAATTGTAACTTCTTTTTTAGATACAACAATATAATTTTGTCCTGACGGTAATACTAGCCTTATATCTATATAGTCACCTGTTTCTAGTTGTGAAGGTAAAACTATCATATTATATTCTTCTCTTCTTATATCATTTGACATAGTATTATCACCACTTGTTACAAGTTCTCTTGTAAGTACAGTATTTGCTTGCATATCTACCTTTGCAACAACCGGAACAGAATTTAATTCTATATATTGTTTTTCATTATTTACTGTTATATAGTAATTCTCTGTATTTTCTTCTTGTAATAACTCATATTCTCTATTATCTATTGTTATATAATATCTTGTTTGTGAATTTTGTGAATCATACCTTGAAGAAACAGCATTTCCCTCTTTATCTTCTAAATTATAATTAGAAAGTGTTGCTACATCACCTATTGCATCACTTGGTATTAAATTTCTATTTACTGTTTTTTGTGTTAACATATCTGCTGTTATTATTTGTCCAGACTTAACACTTTGGCCTAAAACAGCAATGTTTACGCTCGCCTGTTTTTCAGCATTTTCCTTGTCTATGTAATTTTTTAATTGTATAACTAAAAATGCTATAATAATACTTGCTATTACAAGCATTAATAACATTCCTAATAAAAATGAATTTCTTGCTTTTCTTTGCATTGGATTTACAGCCATTACAAATTCCTCCTTTATTCTAGATATTAATACAAAATACCTTTATTTTATTTTAACTCAATTACTATTTAAAATCAATAAGTTTAGTTTGTGTAATAAAAAATTCATAGTTCTGTAATATTTTTGTAACATTTGGTTAATCTGGGACAGGTCCTGACTGACCAAAAATGGTTAACTTGGGACAGGTTTACTTTCCATTTTTCAGCTACTTTC
>CAKNNA010000043.1 GCA_930989765.1 uncultured Clostridium sp.
AATCTGTTTTTATGTTATGACACTACTATACTTTATTTTTATTATTTATTGTTTAAATGGGTACATAAAAAGAAAAAAGGGCACAAAAAAAGATTGTTAATTTATAAATTTAACAATCTTTCTTTTAACAAAATTTTTCAAGTAATATTTCATTAAATTATAATGTGGCATTTTGTACTGTCTAAAACTCGCCAGCTTGGTGTCTTGACACCTTTTTCGCTGTTTAGGAGATTTTCTCCTAAAACCTTTTTAGCCCACTGGGAGAAATTTTTAACATTTTTACATAAAAATCTTAAGAAAATTATTAATAAGTGTCATTAAAAAAAATGCATTTTATGCTATTTTTTTAATTCTTTTTGCATATATAAAATATGCTGTTTTATTCTTAATAATTCATTATCAATATTTTGAATATCTTTTTTAAAATATTCTGTCATTTCATTAACTTCTTTTTCATTTAATTCACTTGGTCCTATTTCTCCACATAGCAATTTATTTGCTAAAATTTGTTTTTTATGTTCTATTTCAAACTTATTCTTTAAATCATTAGTGAATATAAAATTATCATTTTTCTCTTTTATTTCTATATTTGGTTTTTCATCTACTTTAAATGATTTTTTATGTAAAAAAATCTTTTTAAAGAATCTTTTTATTTTGTACCATAATCCATTTATAGCGATTAATTTATTGTTCATCATAATCTACTCCTTGTTCTTGAGTATCCACAGTTGTTTCTTCTATTTTACTTGATAATTGATGTTCATAATCTTGTTCTAATTTTCTAGCTTTCTGCAATGCTTTTCTTTTTTCTAAATCTTGTCTTATTAAAACAGCAAGTTCTTTTTGCTTTTGAGTTCCACATTGCATATCTAACTCACTAATTATCTCTAAAACTTCATCAATTTCTGGATGTTTGCTTCTAAATTCTTCTCTTTCTTGTTCTGTTTGCAATATCATATATGGTTTTATTAAATCTTGTCTTATATAACTTAATTTATTACCTAAATCTTTTTCAATACCTTCTATATTTCTTGATCTTCTTGGCAATTTAGGACTTTCTTGTTCTTCAAACCATTTTCTTATTAATTTAGCATTAATTAAATATGGTGGAACATTATTCTCATCTATCCAAGATACTATTTGCATTACTTCTTTTATTTCGGGATGTTGTACTTCAAATTGTTTTCGTTCTTCTTCTGTCTTTAGTCCGTAAATATGGTTTGATTAGAGACGACCTAATATTTCCTAACGCTCTTCCTAATGTTACTTCTTGTTCATCTTTAGAATTAGCAGTAGGAGGTTTAGTTGTTTCTTTTTCTTCCATCCACTGTTTTATTTTCCTTGCATTTAATAATAAAGGTGGTAAATTATCTCTATCTATTTCTGTAATAATTTCTATTACTTCATCTATCTCTGGGTGTTTTATCCTAAAATTTTGTTTTTCTTCTTCTGTTTCCAACTCATCATAGACCTTTATTAGGTTTCTTCTAATGTCTGTCAAAGATCTTCCTAATTTCTTTTCTTTTTCATCTTTTGATGCACCACTTGGCTTTCTTCCATTTTGTTCAAACCATTCTTTTATCTTTTGTGCATTTATTAAATACTTTGGTATATTTTTAGAATCTATCCATTCCACAATCTGTATTACCTCATGTATCTCGGGATGTTGTTCTTCAAATTGTTTTCTTTCTTCTGCTGTCTCTAGTCCGTAGATATAGTTTAATAAGTCTTAATCTGATTCCACTTAATGCTATTCCTAATCTTTTTTCTCTATCATCACCATTTAGAGTTCTTGGAGGTTTATTTGTTTCTTTTTCCTGCATCCATTGTTTTATTTCTCTTGCATTAATTAAATATGGCGATATATTATTTTCATCTATCCAATCGATAATCCCCTTTATTTCTATGAAATTAGGATGATTTTGAATAAATTCTTGCTTCTCTTGCTCTGTCCTTAATTGCATGTATGGTTTAATTAAACTTTGCCTTATATTACTTAAAGCTATTCCTAATTTCTTCTCTTGCAAATCTTTTGAAGTTATAGATGGTGGTTTAGTTCTTTGCATTTGTTCCATCCATTTTTTTATATTTAAGGCATTTGTTAGATTATCATTATGTCCTATTAATCCTTGAACTTCATTCAATAATTCTAAAAAGTCTTTAGTTTCTCCTTGTATTCTAAAAATATCTATATCTTTTATATCACCTTGTAGCCCTTCTTCATGTCCATCAATAATATCTTCACTTTCATGATGTGTTCTATTGGTTTTTCTATTAATTTCCGCATCTAAATTGTTCTTCAAATAATTATTCACTAAATCAAAGACTATTGTTATTTCTCTTGAAGTATCTGAAGATAATGCCCTACCTAATTGTTGCAAATAAATTATTCTTGAATCTGTTGGTCTTGCCATTATTACACCAGAAATATCTTCAACATGTAATCCTTCATTTAACATCTCAATAGAAAATAATAATTTTAAATGTTCTGTTTTTGAATTTTCAAAACCTTCAATGCTTTTTCTATTATCTTTTTCTGTATATCCTTCACCAGAAAAAACCGAATATATTTCTGGATTATCATCAATAGAGCTAAACCATTCTTTTGCTTTATTAATTAATTCGTCCATATGTGCTTTATCTTTACAAAAGATAATATATTTTCCATCTTTCTTTTTTATGTTTCTTGCAAATAATTCTGGTATTCCATCAGCTTGATCCACTATTCTTCTCATTTTATCATATTTATCTTGTAGTTCCTTTTTCTTTTGCTCATCATTACAATTTGATATTGCAGTTCTTATTCCTTCCAAATATTCGCCCAAAGCATAATCGCATTTCACATAGGTTGGTGCTTTTACTATTCCTTCTCTTAATGCATCCACTAAAGTTAATTCATAATCAATATTACCTTCAAATAAATCATCAATAACATTTTTATCATCCATCCTATCTGGTGTTGCTGTTAAACCCAAAATTTTAGCATACGGATTCTGTTCTAATAAAGTATTAACTTTTTCTCCCCATCTGTCCGCACCAGTTCTGTGTAATTCATCCATAATTATAAAATCAGCATTTAACTTTTCCATTTGTTCATCTGTTAGTCTTAATAAAGATGGATAAAGCATTATCTTTAAATTTTGGAAATATTCATCAGCTATCATTCTTGCTGGTCTGTTGCCAGATGGTTCTTCTCCAACTATATATTTAGCAATATAGTTATACATTTGATTTTTTATTGCATTACTAGGTGCCATAAATAAAATTTTTTTATCTTTATTATCTGCCATAAGTTGTAATGCTATAAAAGATTTACCACATCCAGTAGGAATTACAACTGATGCTTTGTTTTTAGTTTCATAAGCTTTTTGAACAGATTGATAAGCAGTTTGTTGATGTTTTTGCAATCCTAATTCTGGCTTTCCTTGTATTATCATAATTTACCTCGTTTCTTAGTATTCTTTTGTAATACACTTATTCAGTCATATAACTAATAATCTAATTATCATTAACATCAATTTTAATTATAATTTTTATATCACAAAAATATTTTTTTCTCAATAATATCGTTCAAAGTCTTTATATATACCTAAATTTGAAATTTAGATTAATTTATCAAAATTTCTTCTTGAATACAAAATTCTTCTAACTTCCATAGTATTTTCTTTTACTACATAAAATATAGTATAATTTTTTACATAAATTCTGTAATATGTATTTTTCCTTTTTTGAGTTGATATATATTTTTCAAATCCTTCTGGATTTTCACTTCTTTTTTCTAGTTCGTTAATTACTTCATCATAAAAATTTTCTGCTGCAATTCTATTTTTTAAATTATGCACAATATATTTTAAAATACTATTAAACTGACTGATAAAAGTAGAAGAATATTTTATTGTATATTTATTATTCGCCATCTAATATCCTCCTAGCCATCTTTTTCATTTCCTCATGTGTATAATATTTTGTATTTGGATCTTCTGCCTCTCTATCAGCTTCATCTAGTGCATTTTCAATATACTCATTATATTCTGCATCACTCATTAATTTTGAATATTTTTCTATACTCATTACTACCATAGAACCATATCCGTTTTTTGTTAAATAAACTGCTTCATCTTCTTTTAAAACTAAGTCCTCGATTTCTGGATATTTATTTCTTAAATCTGATACTGGTCTAATATTAATCATATTGATTCCTCCTTAAAACTTTACTATCATAATTTTATCATTATTTTGTATCTTTTTCAATATTTTATGCTAATATTTTAGTTTTTTTTCAATAAAAAACTAAGTACATAAAAACACCTTGTTTCTGTAAATATTTTTATATTTTATTATTGATATTTTTATTTGTGGAAGTTAATCAACCCCACAGGTGTAGATTTAAACTTACAATTTCCCGCTGGCTGGGAACAAGCAAAAGAAATAAAATATTCTGCTGGATTCAATAAACCTGCCCCACGCGATTTTGTAGGATTCGGACCTTTAACTGAGCCTGAAAGTTTAGCAATCTACAATTTTACTTTAATGCATAATTTTAATCTTGTTATTGCCTACCATACTCAAGGTCAAGAAATCTATTGGCAATTTCAAAACTATAATCCTCCTATGAGTTTTGAAATTGGTCAAAAATTTTCAGAAGTAAGTGGTTATAGATTATCTGAAACTCCATATAATTCTAGTTTTGCAGGCTTTAAAGACTGGTTTATACAAAATTATAATAAACCTGGCTATACTATTGAAGCAGGTATTGGTGAAAATCCGCTTCCTATTTCTCAATTCAATGAAATATATAATGATAATATAGGTATCTTAATACTCGGTGCTACTTTTTAATTTTATTGCCTTAAAAAAGTAAAATGATTACTTAAAATTTTTTTTAAATTATCATTTTACTTTTTTCTTTTTGTTACTTTATATTTTTATTTTTTATATAATTACTTTTAAATTCTTCTTGTAATATATCCATTTCTATACAATCATAATATTGTCCATTTATAAATTTACATTTTCTTCTTCTTCCATATTCTTTAAAACCACATTTTTGATAGCATTTTAATGCTCTATTATTAAAACTCATTAAATCTAATTTTATATTATTTAAATTTAGATAATTAAATCCATAATCTAGTATAAGTTTTATTGCTTCTGTACCATATCCTTGGCTTCTATATTCTTTATCTCCTATAAATATACCTAAAGTAGCTGTTCTATTTATGGAATCGTAATTTTCTAATCCAATTGTACCTATAAGCTTGTCATTTTCAAGAGTTATAATAAAAAAATTATAATTTTTGTCATTGTTTTCTTCAAAATATTTTTTCTCTGCTTCTAAAGTTACTATATTAGCACTTCTTCCAAGATAGTCTGTTGTTTCAAAATCATTAAGCCATTTAGTAAATTGTTCTATTTCTTCATTATTTCTTGGTGATAAATAAATTCTTTCTCCTACTAATTTTTTAAAATATTTCATATAATTCTCCTTTTCATGTTTCTTTTCTTATTTCATATTAATTTATCAAATATATAGCAATATTTAAATATGATGCAAATAAAATCCATAATAAATATGGTATTTGTAATAATCCTGACAATTTGTTCTTCTTATAAAATTCAATTATCATTCTTATAACCAATATATCTAATATTAAAATCCATATGAATGCAAAAAATCTCCATTTTAATGTAAAGAAAAATATTGACCACATTGCATTTACAAATAACTGTATATTATAAATTAATTTTATATTACTATCATTTAGTTTTTTGCTTTCTAAAATTCCATAGGATATTCCCATTAAAATGTAAAGTATAGTCCAGACTATTGGAAATGCAATACTAGGTGGAGATAAAAATGGTTTTTCTAAACCACTATAATCTATTGAACTGGAAATAAATAATCCTACTATTCCACCAATAATTACTGGAATTAGTATTGATTTTGCATATATTTTTATTTTTGACATAATAAAATCCTCCTTATTTTATTTTATTATTTAAAAATAAAAATATGCAATCTTTGTTCTGTTGTTTGTTTTAATACATCTACATAGTTTATTGTTTATATAAAAAACATTCCTTTTCATGTGAGTTTATAACTCCTATTGCTTGCAAATAAGAATATATTATTGTTGTTCCTACGAACTTCATTTTTCTTTTTTGTAAATTTTTTGATATTTCATCTGATAGTTTTGATGTAGTCTTACCAGTTTCATAAATTATTTTATCATTTGTAAATGTTTTTAAATAATTATGAAATGAGCCATATTCACTTTGTATATTTTTAAATATTTTTGCATTATTAATACTTGCATTTATTTTTAATCTATTTCTTATAATATTTTTATTTGCTAGTAATTCTTCTATTTTTTCATTATTAAAATTTGATATTTTATCTATATTAAAATTGTCAAATGCTTTTTTTAAATCTTCCCTTTTATTTAACACACATTCCCAAGATAGACCTGCTTGAAAAGACTCTAAAATTAACATTTCAAATAAATAATTATCATTAAAATTTTTTCTTCCCCATTCTTCATCATGATATTTTATATATATTGGATTTTTTAAATTACACCATTTACATCTTATTTTATTTTCCATTTATTCTCCTTCGATTATTATAGTGAATGAAAATTATAAATTTTTTAGCTTCTTTTATTTGCATTTCATCTATATTTAATTTTATTTATTCTCTCTTACTTTACATGGGTTTCCAAATGCTACTACATTTGATGGTATATCTTTTGTAACTATGCTTCCTGCACCTATTGTTACATTGTCTCCTATTGTTATTCCTGGTAATATTACACAGTTTCCACCTATCCAGACATTATTTCCTATTTTTATTGGTTTTGCATATTCTATTCCTTTATTTCTTAATTCAATATCTAATGGATGTCCACTTGTGTAAAATCCACAATTTGGTCCTATAAATACATTATCTCCAAATGTTACCTTTGCTGCATCTAGTATAACTCCATTATGATTCATATAAAAGTTTTTTCCGAACTTCTATATTATAACCATAATCACAATAAAAATTTGGTTCTATAAGTATTTTTTCTTCTACTTTTCCTAGCAATATTTTTAACAAATTTTCTTTTTCTTGTATTTTTGAAGTTTCAATATTATTATATTTATAGCAAAGTTTTTTCGCTTTTTCTCTTTCTCTAAATAGTTCTAAATCATTATTTGCATCATAAAGAAGTCCTAAATCTCTTTTTTCTTTTTCATTCATAATTTTCCTTCTTTCATTATTACAGTTTTTAACTTAAAGTTATAATTGTAACTTTTTGAACTTTGGGGACGTTCCTTAAAGTTCATTTTATTTTAGCTTGTTTTGAAGCATATATATAAATGAACTTTAAGGAACATCCCTAAAGTTCACCCAAGTTCACTTTTTAGCCAGCTTAAGCTGTTTCTTTTTTATTTGGCATTTCTCTTTTCTTTTTTTCTTTTGGTTTATTTTCATTTTCTTCTTTATGCTCATTTATAATAAGTTCTGGTCCAACATTTTCTAAAACTGTTTTTTCTGTAATTATGCATTTTTCTATGTTTTTAGTTGAAGGTATGTCAAACATTATGTCTCTCATTATATCTTCTATAATTGAGCGTAATCCTCTTGCACCAGTTTTTCTTTCTATTGCTTTATCTACAATTGCTTCTAGTGCTTCTTTTGAGAATTCTAATTTTACACCATCTATTTCTAATAGTTTTTGGTATTGTTTTACTAAAGAATTTTTTGGTTCTGTTGTTATTTTTATTAGAGCTTTTTTGTCTAAGTCTTGCAATGTTGCAATAATTGGTAGTCTTCCTATAAATTCTGGTATTAACCCATATTTTAATAAATCTTGTGGTAATAATTCTTTAAATATTTCGTACCTATTTATATCTTTTTTACTTTCTATTTTTGTTCCAAATCCTATTGCTTTTTTTCCTGTTCTATCTTTTATAATATTTTCTAACCCTTCAAATGCTCCTCCACATATGAATAGTATATTTTCTGTGTTTATTTGTATTAATTCTTGGTTTGGATGCTTTCTTCCTCCTTGTGGTGGTACAGATGCTATTGTTCCTTCTATTATTTTTAGTAGTGCTTGTTGAACGCCTTCACCACTTACATCTCTTGTTATAGATGGGTTTTCTGATTTTCTTGTTATTTTGTCTATTTCATCTATATATATTATTCCTTTTTCTGCTTTTTCTATGTCTCCATCTGCAGCTTGAATAAGTTTTAAAAGTATGTTTTCAACATCTTCTCCAACATATCCTGCTTCTGTTAATGTTGTTGCATCTGCTATTGCAAATGGAACATTTAATATTTTTGCAAGTGTTTTTGCAAGAAGGGTTTTTCCACATCCTGTTGGGCCTAATAATAATATGTTGCTTTTTTGAATTTCAACATCGTTTGAATCATCTTTTTTTTCTTCTTCTGATGCAATTCTTTTATAATGATTATATACAGCAACTGATAATGTTTTTTTAGCTTCTTCTTGACCGATGACATAATCATCTAGTATTTGCTTTATTTCTTTTGGTGTTGGTATTTTTTCGTTTAGTGTATAACCTACTTCTTCATCTTCATATAGTTCTGCTTCTATTATACTTGTACATAGTTCTACACATTCATCACATATATATACCCCTGGACCTGCAACTATTTTTTTTACATTTTCTTGTGACTTTCCACAAAAAGAGCATCTTACACTTTTTGGTATATCATTTTTTGGCATATTTCCTCTCCCTTGCAATTTATTTGTTTACTTTATTATTTTACTTATTAACTTCTTTTATCCATAATTCCATCAATTAATCCATATTCTAATGCTTCTTGTGCTGTCATATAGTGGTCTCTTTCAGTGTCTTCATTTATTCTTTCTATTGGTTGACCTGTTCTTTGGCTTAATAGTTTGTTTAGTTTTTCTCTTGTTCTAATCATATGTTCTGCATGGATTTTTATTTCTGTTGTTTGTCCAGAAATTCCTCCACCTTGACCCCCAATTAATGGTTGATGTATTAATATTTCAGAGTTTGGTGTTGCATATCTTTTTCCTTTTTCTCCATTTGCTAAAAGTACTGCTCCAAAGCTTGCTGCAAGCCCTACACATATTGTTGATACTGGACATTTTATATAATTCATTGTATCTACTATTCCCATACCATCTGTAATAGATCCTCCTGGTGAGTTAATATATAGTGATATTTCTTTATCTGGGTCTTCTGATTCTAGAAATAGTAATTGTGCTATTACTAAACTTGCAGATGTTGGGTTAACATCTTCTCCTAAAAATATTATTCTGTCTTTTAGTAATCTTGAAAAGATATCATATGACCTTTCTCCTTTACTTGTTTGTTCGATTACATATGGTACTAAACTATTTTTTTCTAACATATTTTCCTCCTTTTTGGAAAATTTTATTTTCCTTTTTTATTTTTTCTGGCTTTTTTTATATGTGCATTTAACTGTAATTTTTAGTATTAATATTTTGCATATTTAAATAAAAGGTAAAGTTTGAATTGTTTTTTATTCTAACCTCACCCTTTCGCTTTTTTAAACTTTATTTTATTTTAGCATTTTTTACTAAAAAATCAAGTGCTTTTTCAGATTTTATTCCTTCTTTTATGTAATTTGCTACATTTTCATTTTTCATAAATTCTTCGTCATTTTCTTTTCCATAATTTTTTGCCATTTCTTTCATTTTTGCTTCTATTTCATCGTCTGCCACTTCTATTTTTTCTGCTTTTATTACTGCTTCTAACATTAATCTTGATTTAACAGCTTCTGTTGCTTGAGGCTCATATTCTTTTTTAATTTCATCTAGTGTTTTTCCCATTATATTAAGATATTGATCTAGTTTTAACCCTTGGTATGATAGTCTTGTTTCAAAGTCTTTTACCATGTTTTCTGTTTCTGTTTCTATCATTCCTGATGGGATTTCTACTTCAACATTTTTGCATACTTCATTTATTACAGCTTCTTCTTTTTCGAATTTTTCTTTTTGCTCATTTTGTTTTTCTAGTTTGTCTTTTATACTTTTCTTTAATTCTTCTAGTGTGTCAAATTCGCTTACATCTTTTGCAAATTCGTCATCTAGTTTTGGTAATTCTTTTTTCTTTATTTCATGTAATTTTATTTTGAATGTTGCATCTTTTCCTGCTAGTTCTTTTGAGAAGTATTCTTCTGGGAATTTTACATTTATGTCTTTTTCTTCATCTATTTTCATTCCAATTATTTGATCTTCAAATCCTGGTATGAATGTATTACTTCCTATTTCTAGTTCATGATTTTCTGCTTTTCCACCTTCAAATGGTTTTCCTTCTACAAAACCTTCAAAGTCTATTGTTACTATGTCTCCTTTTTCTACTGCTCTATCATCTATGCTTATTAGTCTTGAGTTATGTTCTTGCATATGCATAAGTTCATGATCTATATCTTCGTCTGTTACATTATACTCAATTTTTTTAATTTCTATACCTTTATATTTTCCAAGTTTTGCTTCTGGTTTTGTTTGGAATATTGCTGTAAATATTAAGTCTTTTCCTTTTTCTATTTGCAATACATCTATATCTGGTCTGCTTACTACTTCTAGTTTGTTTTCTTTTATTGCTTCTTCTAGTACCTCTGGTGCTATTTCATTAAATGCATCTTCGAAAAATATTTCTTCACCATAGTATTTTTCTACTATTTTCATTGGTGCTTTTCCTTTTCTGAATCCTGGTATACTAATATATTTTGCACTTTTAAAATATACTTTGTTTATTGCTTCTTCGAATTTTGAAGCTTCTACTGTTAATTCTAATTTTACTTCATTTGCTTTTTCTGTTTTCTCTACTTTACAATTCATTTAATTCAATCCTTTCATATATTATCTATAGCTTTTATATTATACCATAAATTTACTATTTTGCAAGGAATTTTTGATATTTTTCGAAAAATGCTTGTTTTTTTTATATTTTTGTGGTAGACTTGATTATAGTCAATTTTATTTTTTAATTAGGAGGTGCTAATCGTTATGGCAAAATGTGCAATCTGTGGTAAATCACAAATTAACGGAAATAAATTAAGTATTACACGTTCACATATAAGTAAAAGAACTCCTCGTACTTGGAAAGCAAACTTAAGAAGTGTTAAAGCTGAAATAGATGGTCAAGTAAAAAGGATTTCTGTTTGTGCAAAATGTTTAAAAAATGGTAAAGTAAAAAGAGCCTAAGCTCTTTTTTTGTTGCCATTTTTTAATTTAAGTATTTATTCTTTTACTTAAAGCATTTTGATAAACTACTTTTAAAATTTAACTAATTTTTTATTTATATTAAATAATTTTAAATTATTCTTTTATTCCAAATATTAATTTTACAAATCCTCTTAAAAACTTTGGAACTTTTTTAACAACTATAGTCATATGTATTCCCTCCTAACTTTTATTTATAATTTAGCATGCTATCCACATAATTCCAATACATGCTAGTGCAACTCCAATTAAGAATAGCCATCCTGTTATAGGGAGAAATAATACCAGTAATACTCCTAATCCTAGTCCTATTAATGCAACACCAATTGTTTTTTTTAATGCACAAAATATCATAATTTTTTCCTCCCCTATTTTTTTATTACCTTTCTTATATATTATATTAGTTTTATTTTTTTTGGTTACTTTTTATGTTATTTATTGAGCTTTAGTTCGTAATTTAAAAAGAGATAGGTCTTATTTTTGGATAAGTGAGGGGATTGTAGGGATATATGTAAAAATATTTATGGAATGACGAATGTGCCGTGGAATTACCGTATGCCTTCTTAGACTAAAATAAATGAG
>CAKNNA010000044.1 GCA_930989765.1 uncultured Clostridium sp.
AATTTTCAAGTGTTGTGTATTTTTTGATATTTTTTGTACGAAAAAAATCGACTTGCTAGAGTCGATTTTTTCGCCAAAGTGTGACGATTATGTCTTTTGGTGGGCAGGATAATCGTATAATCATACAAACTATTGATTTAAAAGCTATTTTATTATTATATCCGTGTATATTTCGTGTAAATAAAATATCAAAAAATAATTTTAAAAATTGTTAAAAAAATTTAAATACTAATGTTACTTTCTTTACATAAAAGAGATTACCTTTATTTTCAATGTTTCTGCATTTTAATTTATTTATTCATAATCTTTGTATTCTATTCTTTTAAAGTTTTTTTGTTAGAGGATACTTCTTTTTTATTCTCATTTTGTGTTTTGGACATTTAGTACTAATTTAAAAAATAATAAAATTTTTTCTAGATTGTCTTTCTTAATTAATTCAGCTTCTGAATATATTTTTCCTTTTCCATCTTCATCTACTACTTTTCTTAGAACTTTAGCATTAAGTTCTTTACTTTTTCATTTCCATTTTTCTATAATATTATATTGGAATTGTAACTTTTTGTTGCCACTAGGTCATTTAACATAGGACAATTTCCTGTTATTTTTAAAGTTATTCCATTAGCAGTCGATGCCATTCCAAAACAATCATGATAATTTTCGAATTCAGTAAGATTGGCATTAATTTCTATTGTTCCCTGCAATTGTGTGCAACTGTTAAATGTACTTATCATATTAGTTACACTACTAGGTATTATAGCTGGTCCTGTTTTTAATGAAGTACAACCAGCAAATGTACTTCTCATGTTAGTTACGCTGTTTGGAATCTCAGGTGCTGCTGTTAATAATATACAAGAATTAAATGTGCTTTGCATATTAGTTACACTGTTCGGAATTTTAGGTGCTGTTATCAATGAAGTACAACCAGCAAATGTACTTCTCATGTTAGTTACGCTGTTTGGAATCTCAGGTGCTGCTGTTAATAATATACAAGAATTAAATGTGCTTTGCATATTAGTTACACTGTTCGGAATTTTAGGTGCTGTTATCAATGAAGTACAACCAGCAAATGTACTTCTCATATTAGTTACACTGTTTGGAATTTCAGGTGCTGTTTCTAATGAAGTACAACTATTGAATGTTGCTTGCATATTAAGTACGCCATTTGGAATTTTAGGTACTGATATTAATTCAGAACATCCTTGACACATAAGCGCTATATTAGTTACTGTACTTGGAATTTTTGGGATTTCTGTTAAATTTTTTTCGTAAAATAAAGCTGTTAAATCAGTCACTTCTATAAAATCACTATCTCCATCATTTTTAATATATTGTGGTATTACTCCTTCTATCTTTCCATCTATTATTGGTCCTATATATCCCGCAGTTATTATACTATTATTTAGTGCTTCTTCATCATTTAATGCATAAGTCCCATCATCTAATAATGTAAATTCCCATAAATCCATATTCACAGCTCTTCCATCAGTTCCAACTCCTATTGCTGTACTTATTTTTTGCTCTGAATGTTTTTGTACATTAGCTAATACTGTATCCCAGTCTATTCCTGTATATTCATTTAGTTTGTCTTCATAGCTATTTAAAATATTTTCTTCGTCTTTTTGTGCTTGTTCTGTTTTATTCTTTGCTTCTGTGGCTCTAGTTAAAATTCCGTTATCTCCTGTCAGAGTCGCAATCGTTACTCCTGCAAGTATTAACAATACAATAATTGTAATTACTAAGGCTATTAGAGTTATAGCTTTTTCTTTTGTTCTTTTTACTTCTTTTTCCATTAGTTAAACCTCCATAATTTATATTCTTTTCCTTTTATGATAACATTATCACACTTTATACTTTTTGTCTATTGTTTTTTTATCATTTACAATATATTTCTTGATGTAAATAATTATAATCTCATATATTAAAATCAATCATTTTTAATTAAGTATAAAAATTAATTAAGTAAAAATATTACTGTTATTCTTTAAAATCTAAGCATTTTCATTGTATATAAATATAAGATTAATTAATAAAAGTTAATAAAAAACATTTTCTATTTATTGACTAAATTTCTTACAAATGTTATATTATACTTATCTTTTCCAATTCATTAATTTTTATACTTAATTATTAAAGATAATATAAATTCTATCAAAATATAAAAGATAATATAAAAGAAACATTTCTAACTAATATAATTTTATTTTCTTGTCGAAAAATGTCGAATTTTCATAATAATATTTTTGATTTATAAAAGTATTTTTAGGTCTTTAGTCATACTTTTTAGTGTGACTTTAGATATAGAAAACTAGGATAAATGTAACTTGTAAACATCGCAAAGTATAACAAAAGGAGGAATTTTTGTTATGAGAAAGAGCGTAAGGCGGTTATTGACTATTGTTGCATCATTTACACTTATGCTAACGATGTCAATGCAAACATTTGCAGCAGAAACAAAAGAAACCAATTCTGATGCACTTATTGCAGAAGTGGTTTCAACAGAGGAGCAGAATGCCTCTAATTTTGATGAGGTAAAGCAATTAATGGGATTGCCTACTTTAACTTATATGACTGCAAGGGAGGCAGGAGAAACATATAAGGACCCATTAGGTATTGTGGCTAGGGCAGGTAATGAGACTTGGACTGGAAGTGGCTTCGGTGGAGCATTCCGGTTTACAGATTATAACCTAACTCCAGTGAAGACAATGGGACAGAGTGGAACATTGTTGATTTCTGGATATTTTTATGGTGATGATGGATATGCTGATTCATCTCCAATTAAATTGACATTCCAGATTCGTTCTTCATCTGGAACTGTTCTGGTAAGTAAAGTATTTCCAGATACACGAAATGGAAATATTCCATTTGTTATTTCTTGTAGTGTAAGTCAGGGACAGAAAATACAACTTTTTATGGATGCATCAAGTATAGGGAATCCTCCTGGACCTACACGTTCTGCATATATTGCATATGATTATGCAATTTTGAATTAAATAATCACCTAGTTTTCTATTTTATTGCAATGTAGTTATGTAAAACATAATGACTATAGGGTTTTCAATATATGAAAGCCCTATAGTTTATTTATATTAAAAATTGACCACCTACGATTTCGCCAGTAGTACAATCAATATAGTATAATTTATCTTTTTGAGTTAAATAAGATAAAGTATTAATATTTGAATTTATAGTTTTATGTTTTATAGATATAGCCCAAATTTTTTTACATATATTATTATTACTTATAAAATTATTAATATCATAAGAAGTTAAATCATTTTCCAACATATAAATAAATGAATTCACTTTTTCAATTTTTAGTTCAGCCTCAACTCTACTAATCTCATTCTCCGTAAATTCCTTCTCCTTAT
Organism: uncultured Clostridium sp.; assembly: GCA_930989765.1. GTDB lineage: Bacteria > Bacillota > Clostridia > TANB77 > CAG-508 > CAG-269. Next base: position 3,369 of record CAKNNA010000044.1, read on the forward strand.
CCACAGCAATACGAATAGCCTCCATCTGACTAACATTAATCAAATCATCTTCAAAATTTCCACTTTCCAAAACAAACATCTCATAAATAAAAGGTTTATTACCAGAAACAACAAAACTAATATCAATTTTTTCATATGGATTATAAATACCACTATAAACCTTATAATAAGTAACATGCCACAAACTATATGCAACATTAGAAATATAAGTTGTCTCATTAGTTAAATCAGAAAATAAATAATCATCTTTATTATAATTAAAAATACTCATAATATCATCTGCAAACAGAAGGGCCTGACTTTCTGAAATATTATCCAAACTATTATAATTAAATAATTTAGTAAAATTTTCATCTTTAAAATCAAGTATATCTCCATTTTTACCATTTACCTTAATATATATTTCATCACTCAAATTAGTCTTAGCTTGCACAATATAATCAGCATTATCAATGTCACTTATATCATTTTTCAATTCTATACTAGTAATAATATTTTCACTATATCCTAAATTACTTAAAGTATCTAATGCAATTAGGCGTGCATCGTTTTCTGAAATTAAACTAGTTTTAGTTTCTTTAGAAACTTCAGAATTTAAAGCGTTTTGTACATCTTGAGCAGAATAAGTTTCAGGCTCATACCAAACCCTATCATAAGCAAAACCTGCGGCACAAATAGTTGTAACAGAAGATAAGCTAATAATAATAGAAGCTGCAATTTTTCTTAAATGTTTTCTTTTATATAAATGTTTTTTATATTCCAAGATGGCTGATTTTCCTTTTTCTGTATAAAAAGCAGTTTTAATTGCATTATCAAAATGCTCTGGTATATCAATATCTTTATTTAAAAGTTCTTGTATTAGTTTATCTGTTTTATCCATTATTTCTACCTCCTAAACGTTTAGTCTTGATTTTCTTAATATTCTTAATATAACTTTTTCTAATTTCTTTAATTGGGATATTTAACTTATTGCTTATTTCCTTGTATTTATATTGATGGTTGACTTTTAAATTGATAATTTGCTTTTCATCTTTTGAAAGATTTTTCGTTAAATTTTCAAAAGTAATATTTCCTTCAACTTGTTCTTGTTCAGATTGCATAGGATAAGTATTAATAACATTTTCATCAAGAGGTAAAAGATTATTGTTTTCATTTTCTAAAATTTTTAAACAATTATTTTTAAGAATTTTAGAAATCCATATTTCAAACTTTTTAGAGTCTTTTAGTTGATATAAATTTTTTACAGCATTATACATTGTTTCTTGTATAGCATCATTAATATCTTCTTCATTACATAGATATTTGCATGAAATTTTATATAACTTTGGTGATATTTCTCTTACTAATGCAGTAAATGCTTCTGGATCACCTTCTTTTGCTTTTAGCACTATGTCTTCCATATGTAAAAAATACTCCTTTTTCATTGTTTTAAGACATTTTTTTGTAGAATTATAACATATTAAAAGACAAAAAAATGTAAAAACAAAAAAAATTAAAAAAGCACAAAAAATACAATACAAAAAATAATATTAATGTTATAAATTATGCAAGATAGGATAAAAAGTTTTAGTTAGTTTATCAAAATATCTACTAAAAAGAAACCAATATAAAAAATGGTAAAAATAAACTATAGATTTTCTACAAAAAGTGTGATAAAATAGAAAAACAAAAAACTAAAGGTTGAAATTAAAATAGAAATAAAATTTTAAAAACTATAAAGAGGTAATAAAAATGTTACAAGAAATAAATTCACCACAAGATTTAAAAAAATTAACTCTAGAACAAAAAAATAAACTTTCGCAAGAAATAAGAGAATATATTATGCAAATAGTATCAGAAAATGGGGGACATTTGGCATCAAACCTAGGTGTTGTCGAATTAAGTATAGCTTTGCATAGTATTTTTGATGTTCCAAAAGATAAAATTGTATGGGATGTGGGACACCAAACTTATGTGCACAAAATTCTAACAGGAAGAAGAGAAGCTTTAAAAACCTTAAGAAAGTTAAATGGTATAGCAGGTTTTCCAAAAACAAATGAATCAGAAACAGATTGTTTTAATACAGGCCATAGTAGTACATCAATATCTGCAGCACTTGGAATGGCAAGGGCAAGAGATATAAAAAAGGAAAATTATTCTTGTATTGCAGTAATAGGAGATGGAGCTTTAACAGGTGGAATGGCAATAGAAGCATTAAATGATGCAGGATACAGCAAAACAAATATGACAGTAATTTTAAATGATAACGAAATGAGTATATCACCAAATATAGGTGGTTTAAATATGTTGTTAAGTAAACTAAGAACAAAAAAGCTATACACAAAATCAAATGTATCAGTAAAAAAAATAATATTAAAAATTCCAATAATAGGAAAACCAGTAGTTAGAATAATACAAAAAATAAAAAGAAGTTTAAAACAACTAATAATACCAAAAATGTTTTTTGAAGATATAGGTTTTACATATTTAGGACCAGTAGATGGACACAATTTGCAAGAATTAGAAAATATACTAAAACTTAGCAAACAAGTTGAAGGACCGATACTAATTCATGTATTAACTAAAAAAGGAAAGGGATATGAAATAGCAGAAAAAAATCCAGATAAATTTCATGCAACAGCACCATTTAATATAGAAACAGGAGAGCCTAAAAAAGAAAAGTCAAAAGATTATTCAAAAGTTTTTGGAGAAAAACTTATAGAACTTGCAAAAAACAATGAAAAAATAGTAGCAATAACAGCCTCTATGAAAGATGGAACAGGACTTTCTGAGTTTCAAAAAGAATTTCCTGAAAGATTTTTTGATATAGGAATTGCTGAACAGCATGCAGTAGGAATGGCAGCAGGAATGGCAAAAGCAGGAATGATACCAGTAGTTCCAATATATTCTTCATTTTATCAAAGAGCATATGACCAAGTAATACATGATGTAGCAATACAAAACTTGCCAGTAATAATGTGTGTAGATAGAGCAGGAATTGTTGGTGCAGATGGAGAAACTCATCAAGGAACATTTGATTTAGCATTTTTTAGAATAATACCAAATTTAAATATTTTAGCACCAAAAGATTTTAAAGAATTAGAGGATATGCTAGAATTTGCAGTAAATTTAAATGAGCCAGTAGTAATTAGATACCCAAGAGGTGGAGAAGAAAAAATTAAATTTGAAAAACATAATAAAATAGAAAAAGGAAAATGTGAAATTTTAAAACAAGGAAAAGATATAAGTATAATTGCAATTGGCAAAATGGTAGCAAGAGCCATGGAAATAGCACAAGAGCTAAAACCAAAAATAGATATAGAAGTAATAAATGTTAGATTTTTAAAACCATTAGACAAAAAAGAAATTTTAAAATCTATAAATAAAACAAAAAAAGTAATAACAATAGAAGATGGAAATATGCTAGGAGGGCTTGCAACAGCTATAGAAGAATTTATTGTAGAAGAAAAAATAGAGAATATAACTTTAAAAAGTTTTGCATATCCAGATGAATTTATAAAACATGGCAAAGTAGAGGAAATAGAAAAAATATATGGATTAGATAAAGAAAGTATAAAAAATGAGATAAATAAGATGATTACTATAAATAATAAATAAAAAGAAAGGATTTGTAAGTATGACAAAAGAACAAATTTTAGCAGAATATAAAAAGCAAGAAGATAAATTAATATTATCACAAATACTAGATAAAATAGAATTTGCAAAAAGAAGAGGAAAAATAGAAAATTCAGATTTTTTAGATATGTACCAAATAGCACTAGTAAAAAATTTTTTGAGAAAAATAGACTATACATCATATGACTTTTATGGAGGTTACGAAGATGCAGAAAGGAACATAATAAAAGTCTATGAAAAAAATGATATATCTGAACAAGAAAAAGAAGCAAATAATAAAGAACTACTAAAAATAATAAGAGTAAATTTAAAAGAAGAAGATAAAGGCAAATTTTCGCACAGAAATTATTTAGGTGGAATAGTAAAATTAGGAATTAAAAGAGAAAAAGTAGGAGATATATTAGTTTCAGATGATGGGGCAGATATTATAGTTAAAACAGAAATAGCAGAGAGCTTGAAAAATGATATGTATAAATTGACAAGATTTCAAAATGCTGTAATAGAAATAAAAGAAATTGAAGAATTAAGAAAAGTAGAAACAAAGGTAGAGAATATAAGTATAATAGTGCCATCATTAAGACTAGATAATATAGTATCAGATTTAGCTAGAACTTCAAGAAGTAAGGCAAATGAGATAATTTCACAAGAGAGGGTGTTTGTAAATGGGCAAAATGCGACAAAGCCATCTAAAAATGTGAAATTGAATGATGTTATAACTATTAGAGGTAAGGGAAGATTTATTATAAAGGAGTTTACGGGAACGACAAGAAGTGGAAGAACAGTGGTGCTTATTGAGAAGTATCAATAAATTGCAATACCTAAATGTATAAAAGGAGGAACTATGCCTAATTGGACAGATGAGCAAAAAAAAGCCATTTATGAAAAGGGAAGTAATATTTTAGTTGCAGCAGCGGCAGGTAGTGGTAAGACTGCGGTTTTGGTTGAAAGAATAATAAATAAAGTAGTAAATGAAAAAGTTGATATAGATAAGTTGTTAGTTGTTACTTTTACAAATGCGGCAGCTGCTGAAATGAGAGAAAGAGTTTTAAATGTGCTTTATGAAAAGCTTGAAGAAAATCCGGAAGATGAAAATATGCAAAGGCAAATTACATTGCTTAATGTTTCTAATATATGTACAATAGATTCATTTTGTTTGCAAATTGTAAGAAACTATTTTTATGAGCTTGATAATCTTTCTCCAAATTTTAGAATTGCAGATGTTCCAGAAATTGAGCTTTTGAAACAAGAAGTTTTGGATGAAATGTTTGAAAAAAAATATGAAGATGATGATGAAGATTTTAATGATTTAATAAATACATATACAAGTTATAAAGATGATACACCATTAAAAGATTTAGTGCTTAATATATATAATTTTGTAAGTTCGAATCCTTTTCCTAAAAAATGGTTAAATGAAAAGATAGAAATGTTTAATTTGAAAGATTGTTTGAATTTGGATTTTAGTAATACTCCTTGGGGAAAAATAATACTAGAAGAGGTTTCAGATGAAGTACAAGATGAGCTTATTGTTTTAAAAAATGTGGAGAATATGCTTTATTTATGGCCAGAATTAGAAGATTATAGAAAAGTAATTACAAATGATATAGAGAGTTTAGAAAATTTAAAAAATAACTTGAATTCTTGGGATAACACATATGAAATTGTGCAAAATTTAAAATTTTTGACATGGCCAAGAAAAAAATTAGAAAATGATATTAAAGAAGAGGCTAAAAAAGTAAGAGACCAAGTAAAAGAGAAAAATAAAAAGTTAAAAAAATTGATAATATCAGATTCAAAAGAAGCAAATGAAGATATATATAGTACTTATGATACTCTTATTAAATTAAAAAATTTGATATTAGAGTTTATGGATATTTTTGAAAATAAAAAAAGAGAAAAAAACATAGTGGATTTTTCTGATATTGAGCATTTTGCATTATCAATATTATTAAAAGAAGATGAAGATGGAAATTTGCAAAAAACAGATGTTGCAAAAAGATATCAAGACAAATTTGAAGAAATAGCAATTGATGAGTATCAAGATAGTAATTTAGTACAAGAAAGTATATTAAATGCAGTGTCTAGAGGAAATAATATATTTATGGTAGGAGATGTTAAGCAAAGTATATATAAATTTAGACAAGCAATGCCAGATTTATTTTTAGAGAAATATGAAAAGTATGAAAATATAGTAAGTAAAGAAATAAGCGATGAAGAAAATACTAGTAAAGAAATATGTCAAAATAGCGAAAACTTAAAAAATGGAAAAATGATACAATTATTTAAAAACTTTAGAAGTAGAGAAAATGTACTTGAGTTTACAAATTTAGTATTTCAAGACATAATGAGTAAGAAGATGGGAGAAGTTGAATATACAAAACTAGAATATTTAAATTTTGGAGCAACAGATTATAAAGAAATAAACCAAAATTTAACTGCCGAAATAGATATTATAAATGTGCCAAAGCAGACAGATGACTTTTTAGAAGATACTGATTCAGAAGAAAATCAAGAGGAAGATGCAGAAGAAGGAAAAAAAGAAGAAAATTATGAAAGAATAGAAGATATAGAATTAGAGGCAAAATATATAGCAACAAAAATAAGAAAACTTATAGATGGTAAATACAAAATATATGATAGAAAAACAAATGAATTTGTAGATATAAAATATAGAGATATAGTAATTTTATTAAGATCAACAAAGCAAAAAGCAAGCATATATGAACAAGAGTTAATAAATATGCAAATACCAGTTTTTTCAGATAGTACAGAGCAATACTTAGATACAATAGAAATACAAACAATGATGAATTTATTAAAAATAATAGATAATCCTTTGCAAGATATACCACTTGTGTCTGTTTTAAGGTCAAATATAGGTGGGTTTACAGATGATGATTTAGTAAAAATTAGACTAAGTGACAAAAATTGTAGTTTTTATGAATGTATGCAAAAGGCTAAAATTAATGTAGATAAATTATTAAAAGGAAAAATAGAAAGATTTTTAAATAATATAGAAAAATGGCAGAAAGAACAAGAATACTTAGCTTTAGATGAACTTATATGGAAAATATATACAGACACTAATTTTTATAATTTTGTAAGTTTAATGCCAAATGGAAATATAAGGCAAGCAAATTTAAGAATGTTATTCGAAAAAGCTTCACAATATGAACAGGCAAGTTTTAAAGGTTTGTATAATTTTATTCAGTTTATGGAAAAAATTTCTGTACAAAATAGTGATATGGCTCAAGCTAAAATAATAGGTGAAAATGATAATGTAGTTAGAATTATGAGTATACACAAAAGTAAAGGATTAGAGTTTCCAGTAGTATTTTTAGCAAATACAAATAAAAGATTTAATATGCAAGAAATAAAAAATGCACCAGTATTATTACATCAAAATTTAGGAATAGGTGCAAAATATATAGATTATAATTTGCAAGTAAAATATGATACATTATCAAGAGAAGCTGTAAAAAGACAAATAGAACTTGAAAACATGGCAGAAGAAATGAGAGTACTATATGTAGCACTAACAAGAGCAAAAGAAAAATTATTTATAACAGGTGTTGTTAAAAATTATGAAGAAAAATTAGAAAAATTGGAAAAAAGAGTTTTACTATATGAAAAACAAAAAGAAAAAATAAATCCACTACTAGTAAAATTTGGTAAATCTTATTTAGATTGGTTATTTTTAGTAATTCTATATGAAAAAGATAAAAAAGAGGTATTTAATCTAAATGTAATAGATAAAGAAGAATGTTTAAAAAATATAAAAAAAGCAGAAGATGCAATTACTCAAAAAGAAAATTATAATTTAGAAGATATAAAAAATGCAAAAGAAAATGAGCAAAAAGATCTAGAAAGAATAGAAAATATCTTAGAATATAAATATCCATATTATGAAGCATCAAAAATAAAAACAAAAATGTCTGTTACAGAAATAAAGGAATTAGATAATCAAAATAAAAGTAGTATTATATTAGAAAATTCTAAAAGTAATAAAAATGTTCAAGAATTATTAAATGTGGAAGAAATAAAAAATCCTATAAATTACCAAAATAAAATAGATGTAGATAAAACTGAAGAAAAAAATGTAAACAACTTTATAGTTCCTAAATTTATAGAAAAAGAAAATAAAAATATTATATCAAGTGCAAGAAAAGGAACAGTAATGCATTTATGTATGCAAAAACTAGATAATAAAATAGAATATGACCTAAAAAAAGTAAAAGACTTAGTAGAAAATTTAGTAATACAAAATATAATAACACAAGAAGAAGCAAAAAGTATAAATTTATTTAAAATTTTAGATTTTACAAATTCTTTAATAGGAAAAGAATTAAAAAAAGCAAAGAAAATATATAAAGAAAAACCATTTTATATTAATATAGAATCAAAAGAAATTTTTAAAGAATTTAAAAATGTAAACGAAAATATACTAGTTCAAGGAATTATTGATTTATATTATATAACTGAAAATGATGAACTGGTATTGGTAGACTATAAAACTGATTATGTTCAAGAAGGAAAAGAAAAAGAACTTGTTTCTAAATATTTAAAACAAATAGAAATTTATAAAGATGCTTTAGAAAATGCTTTGGCAAGAAAAGTAGATAGAGCATATATTTATTCAGTATACTTGAATAAGGAGATTTTAGTTTAAAATTTGCCAAAGAAGAAAAAATTGCCAGTGGGGACGGAGATTAATGGCAATTTTTTCTTCTTTGGTAAATTTTTTAATAAATGTTTTATTATATGGAAATAATATATAAGGATAATTAATTAAGTAAAAGAATTAATTA
>CAKNNA010000045.1 GCA_930989765.1 uncultured Clostridium sp.
AAGTTGCGCTGGACTGGTCTATACTAATTGGCATCCTCCCAAACTGCGCGTCACTGCATTTTAATATATATCAATACCTTTAACCTTACCTTAAATAGATATTTCCGCCCCCCTTTAGCAACTTCCTTTCTGAGACCTCACTTTTGGTAAGCCCTTTTTGCAACTCCTTGTCGAATTTTGCGATGAAAAATTCTTTACAAGAATAAAAGGATATGTTAAGATATTTACATAAGATTCTTAAATATATATATTTAATCTTTAATATTTTTTCATAAAATTTTAATAAAGCAACTTAGAACAAAAACTTTAAAATTCTAAAAAATTCAAACAAAATTAAAAAATCTACAAATAACCCAAAAAAGTAAACAAATAAAGAAGGTGATAAATAAAAACATAAGCAAAATCGATATAGCTTGTAGTAATAAAGATAAAATTAAATAAAACTAATATATTAATTTTAAAACCCAAAATTAATATATAAAAACTATAAAAATATAATACAAGGAGGAAAAATATGAAATTGAAAAAAGTGTTAAAAACATTAGCAATAATAATGATAATATCAATTAATATATTAGCATTTATAAACACAAGTAAAGCAAAATCCAAAGAAGAATACAAACTTCAAGCAATTGGAGCATCTATAGAATTACTTAAATACAAAGGAGAAACCATAACATCAAACTATGTAGGATATGCAGGAAAATTATACAATTATCCAGCATACTGTCTAGACAAAAACAAAAAATTCATAACACATGAATTATCATACACTGTTATTGAAAATGGAGAAATAAATGAAATAATGCTTTGGAGATACATAGTAAATGGATATCCATATAAAGATTTAAGTGAGCTAGGTTGCAAGCAAAGAGATGAAGCATATGTTGCAACACAACAAGCAATATACTGTTACATATATAACCAAAAAATAGAAGATTATGAGCCAATAGGAGAAGCAGGTAAAAGAACACTAGATGCAATGAAAAATATAATAGAAAATGCACAAAAAGAAGAAGGAACACCAGCAGAAAAAGCAATTAAAATCAACGAAATTGAACAAGAATTTAAAAAAGACAATATCGAAGAAAATTATGCATCAAAAACATATGAAGTAACATCTAGTATGCCAATGGAAAGTTATAAAGTAATATTAGAAAATATAAAAGAAGAAGATTTAAGCCAATTTAAAATAACAGATATAAATAATAATATAAAAACAGAATTCCAAAAAGACGAAAAATTTAAAATATTACTACCAATAGAAAAAATGAAAAAAGAAGCTAATTTTAAAATAACAATACAAGCAAAAATACAATCAAAACCAATAATATATGCAATACCAACAGATGATTTATATCAAGATTTTGCAATACCAGCTTCAATAACAGAAGAAATAGTAAGCAAAGAACACGAAGAGCCATACCCAGAAAATGAAACTAGCATAAAAATAATAAAACTAGACAAAGAAACAAAAGAAAAAATACAAGGTGCAGAGTTTGAAATATTAGACTCTAATAAAAACATAGTATATAAAAACTTAAAAACAAATGAAAACGGAGAAATATTAATAAAAGGAATCATGCCAGATACATATTATATAAAAGAAACAAAAGCAAAAGAAGGATATATTTTAAATTCAGAGCCTATAAAAATTAATATCATGTTGAATCAAAATATAGAAGTAGAATTTAATAATTTAAAAGAAAAAAAGCCAGAAATTGAAATTAAAGAAGAAAAATTACCAGTAACAGGAATGTAAATTTACAATTAATCTTAAAATATAAAAATTGTTAGATTGGTTTTCAATGGGCTATAGATTGTGAACTTTGGGGACGTTCCTTAAAGTTCATTTTTTCTTGCTTATATTTCCATTGCATATCCTAAATCAGTAGCTACCTTAGAAATTGTGCTTCGCCTGGAAATATAAGCAAAAAAGATGAACTTTAAGGGAACTTTAGGGACATTCTTTAAAGTTTATTTCTTTTATTATATACGATAATTGGAGACAGAAATTAGAATAGATTACCAATAATTATTACAATAAGGTCTGACAAGAAAGGATTAATGAAAAGATCTAGTTAGTTTCAAGATGAGCAATTGGTAGATGCAAATATCTCAAAATTGTATCAAATGTGTTATGGAGTAACACTAAAAAATAGAAAAAAAAAGCTAGCACAAGCGACTAAACTAAATGTTAACTTAAATGATTATAATTATATTTTAATACAAAAATAAAAAAATTAAATAGAAAAAGAAAGAGAAAAAAGATAGAAAATATGAATTGTAAAATTAATATAAATAATATATAATATAGAAAAGATTGATGAAATGTTAAAATTGAGATATGAAATAATTAAGAAAAATATAGATTTTAAATATAGCGATAGAGGAGGAATAGCATGAAAAAAATAAATGTTCTTTCATTATTTGATGGTATATCTTGTGGAAGAATCGCTTTAGAGAGAGCTAAAATTAAAATAAACAAATATTATGCAAGCGAAATTAATGAATATTCAATAAAAATAGCTAAAAAGAATTATCCCGATACAATAGAACTTGGAGATGTAAGAGAGCTAAATGCAACTCAGATTAAGGAAAAGATTGATTTAATGATTGGTGGTAGTCCATGTCAATCATTTTCGTTTGTTGGTCATATGGATGGCATGACTACAACAGAAAATGGTGAAAAAAAAGAAATATTAACATTAGAAGAATATTTAAATGCAAAAGAAAAAGGATTTATATTTAATGGTTATTCATATTTGTTTTGGGAATATGTTAGACTTTTAAAAGAGATAAAACCAAAATATTTCTTATTAGAAAATGTAAATATGTCAAAACATTGGGAAAGTGTTATAACGAGAGCTTTAGGGGTAGAACCAATTAGAATAAATTCTTCTTTATTTTCTGCACAAAATAGAAATAGATTATATTGGACAAACCTATCAATTAATGATTACCCAAAAGATTTGAATATATTATTAAATTCCATTTTATCAAATAATAGTGAATTTGAAAATGTAGGAGATGTGACAACTGTTCAAAAAGCATTGCCTAAATTACAAGAAAAATATGGCTATATACCTAAAATGTTTAATGCATATAATATTTCTGAAATCAAAGAGAAATCACCTACTTTATCTTTAGGAAGTATGGTAACATCTTCATGTGCTACTACTATTTTTATAAAAAGTGAAAATGGAAAATATATAGTTAAAAATAAAAAAATTAATATTAATGATAATGAGTACAATGCGGATCTAGATGATGGCAAATACATTTTAAGAAAATTGACACCAATAGAATGTGAGAGATTACAGACATTACCTGAAAATTATACTGAAGGAGTAAGTGATAGTCAAAGATATAAAATGATAGGAAATGGATGGACAGTTGATACGATAAAATGGATTTTGAATCATTATCCAAAAGAGGAGGAATAGATGAAAATTATAAAAAGAGATAAAACAAATACATCTTCTGAAATAAGTGCTAAGGAGATTATTGAAATTCATTATAAATTAATAAATGCATATAACACTTATTTAAGACCATGTGGAGTAAAACCTTTATGGAATGAATTAATGCAAGATATACAAATAACTGAGGCTGATATTAAAAATATGAATGATAAAGAATTACAAATGATATTTTTATATAAATATCAAAAAAGCTTTGTACATAAAGATTTAGTTTCAGAATTTGTTAGAAAACACAAACCAAATGCTGGATTAGATCAACAAGTAAGACATATTGGAACACAATGCTATTGGTATGTCTTAAATAAGGGAGCAAAAGTTCCCGATTCAGATGAAATTGTTCCATCAGGGTATAATTACTTAGTTTCTATAGAAATGCCAAATCCAAAAGCCGTAAAAATGGCTTTAAAGAGAGCGAGCAGGAGTGCTGCAAGAACATTCCAAGAATTAAAATATGTTTATGATAATAGATGTGCAACATGTGGACTCGAAGAAGGAAAATTAGACTGGAGAACTGGCAAAAAAGTAAAATTACAACAAGGACATATGGATCCAAGAAAAAATCTAACTTTAGATAATACAATTCCTCAATGCGAATATTGTAATCAAACTTATTTAGATTATTTTAGATTTGATGAAAATGGAAGAGTTGTGGCTGTAAATAATCCAGAGATTTTATTAAAGTCACCAAGAGATATACAAGATGAGATGATAACAGTGTTATTAAAGGAAAGACAAAAAAGAAATAAAGCATAGTTAGAGGTATATAAATATGGAAGAATTTAAAGAAAATATCATACCAGGGAATTATTTTTTAACTAAATCAATGGAATTCACTAAAATAAATACATCAGGAACACTATGGTACTTAAAAAAATATTTAGTACTATATTATAACATTTTCTTAAGTGATGGAATATCTACTAAAGAAGGAATACAAGCAATAATAAATACCTTTGAAAGCTTTATAAATTCATTACCAGAAGAGTCTAAAAAAGATGCAACAGACTACTTTTTCCCAAAAGAAGTTGATATAAGAAATAATTACAATACATTTGTCCACTTCAAAGGAAACAAAATGTTTTCTGACAAAAAAGAAGAAAACGAATACATAAATCTTGTTAAACAATTCTATTTTGTATATTTAATGAAAGTAGGAGGACAATCTGGTGTAAAAAAATATATAAAAGAAGAATATTTATATAAGCCAGATTTTAACATGGAAAAAATAAATGAAATCATACAAGAAGCAATAGATAAAGAGCCTAATAGCAAACATACTATAACAGAAATAAAAAATGATTATCATGCAACATTAAGAAATGAAAGACAAATTTTATGGTACTATGGGTTTGTACATTCAAAATCAACGGGAAGCTCAGATTCAGAATTTAGCAGTTTAACACCAGTAGGAGAAGCAGCAATAAAAGCAAGTTATGATGAATTTAGGCTAATATGGGAACATCAAAAAATAAAAATGATATCACAACCTGTAACAGTGGAGTTTTTAGACATTGAGAACAACATATATGCAAACTACGAAAAATTTCATATAAATTATAGTCCATATAATACAATACTAAATTATTTATACAAAAGAGAAAAAATAAGTAAAGAAGAATATCAATTCATTATTTCAAGAACAAATAATTTTAATAAAGAATATGTCCAAAATAATATAGACAAATTAATAGAAAATATAGAAGAAATAAAAAAGCAAGTAAGCCTTTTCGATAGAAGTGGTGACAAAAATGCAGAAGATTTTGATAAAGAATTAAAAAAATATATTATAGGAATAAGGCAAGACATAAAAAAAGATTATAACAAAAATGAATTTGGAGTTTGTAAATATCAAAAAGGAATTATACTAACAAATAAAGAAGCAATGCAAAAAATGTTATTAGTATATAACCAGATTGAAAAATACAAACTAAAAAAATATACACCACTTTTTGAGCAATGTGAAAAAGAACTAAAAATAAAATATAATATGCAAAGTAAATCAGAGCAATACAAAGTAAACCCAAAAGTAAAGATAGACTGGGACTTATATAACATACATTTTGACAAAATTATAATTTTATCATTAATTTTAACAGATTATGCTCTAAAAAATAATATAAAAATACAAAATCTAAATATACATACTGAGGAAATTAAAAAAATAAAAAACACATACAGAAATTTGCTTAATAGTTGTAATTTAGGCAAAACGAAAGAATTAAATTCAATGATAAAATTAATTAATATCGCAATAACAAATGAAGATTTAGAAAATGTAAACCTAGAAGAAGAAACTTATGAATATACTTACATTAATGAATACACTAATTTAAATGTAGAAGATTTAAAAGAAAAAATAAAAAGAATATCTGAAGAAAACATAAAAAATACAAATACAAGAATAAGAGATACAAGATTAATAAATTTAATGAAAGCATTATATAATTCAATATATTCTGATAAGAATAAATTAATAAAATGTGAATGTTGCAATGAAACCACATTTATAACAATAAAAGATGAAGCATATTTAGAATACCATCATCTTTTACCATTTAATATTGTTGATGGACAAGACCATTATATAAACATATATGGCATATGCCCAAACTGCCACAGAAAGCTTCACTACGGAAACGAAAAATTAAAAGCAGAGTTATATAAAAAATTAGATAAAAATAATAATTTAAATAAAACCATATTTGAAAGATTTAAATTTTTATATAACAAAAAAGCGCTGAAATCATACCAATTAGAATATGCGCTAGCAGAGCAAATTATAGACGAAAAGCAATATAATGAAATTTTAGCTTAAAAAATACATAAAAATATAAAAAAAAATAAAAAAAACAATACTTTAACATAAGAAGGAATGATTCAATGAAAAGCAAACAAAACATAGAAGATTTTTTAAACAAAATAATACAAGGAAACAATATTACAATAATGAACAAAATACCAGACAATTCAGTAGATTTAGTTATAACAAGTCCACCTTATGATGATTTAAGAGATTATGATAATAAAATAATATGGGACTTTTCAAGTTTTAAAAAAGTTGCAAATCAATTATACAGAATAATGAAAAAAGGTGGAACTGTTGTATGGATAGTAGGAGACAAAACCAAAGATGGAAACAAATCTTTAACAAGTTTTAAACAAGCATTATACTTTCAAAAAATAGGATTTTTAATGTATGATGTAATTATATATGAAAAAGCAGGCTCAGGACCACCACATAACAAAAGATATTTTAATACATTTGAATATATGTTCATACTTTCCAAAGGAAAACCAAAAACAGTAAACTTACTAGCAGACAAAAAAAACACATGTGCAGGAATGAGTACATATTCTGATATCACCAGAAGAGAAAAAGATGGAACACTTACAAATAAAGGAAAGAAAGTAATCAATGAATATGGTGTAAGAACCAATATTTGGAGATATAACAACGGAAAAGGCTTTTCAACTAAAGATAAAATAGCATACAAACATCCTGCAATATTTCCAGAAAAATTAGTAGACGACCATATTCTATCATGGTCAAACCCAGAAGACATAGTATTAGACCCATTTGGTGGAAGTGGTACTACAGCAAAAGAATGTATTAGATTAAACAGAAAATGGATATATATAGAAAAAGTTGAAGATTACTGTAAAATAGCAGAAGAAAGAATAAAAGGAGCACAAAGTGAAAAATAATTATAAAACAGTTATACTAAAAAATAGCATAATTAATGTAATAGAAGCAGTAAAAGAAATACAAAATGATATATCAGAAGAAGGCAGTTTATTTTGCATAGTTAAAAATAGCTATAAAAATGATGAAATAAAAAATGATATATTTGATGTTATGGAATATTGCACAAATATAGGCCTTACATACATAAACACTATTATTTGCCCACAAAATACAAAACTACATTATGACAATATCCAATATATTATTTGGTTTGTAAAAAACAAAGAAAAAATGTATTTTAACAAAGATGCAATAAGAGAAAAACATATATGGAAAGATGTTGAATGGGGAAAAAGAGAAAAAAACTATAACCCCAAAGGAAAAGACCCAGGCAATGTGTGGATACCAACATTAGATGATGGAAAAGGAAAAATTACAAAACATATTTTACTAAATAACAATGAAATATATAATAGGATATTAAGCTCAACCATAGAAACAAAAAGTGATAATATATTTATACTAAGTAGCAAAAAAGAAGACAGCAAATATAAATATAAAGATAATAATATAACATTCAAATTTTTAGAAAACACAGAAACAGAAGATATTAAAAACTTAAGCAATAAAAATAAAGAAAACCAAAATATAGAAATAGAAAATACTGAAAAAAATACTAAAGAAACATATAAAGCTAAAGTATTTTTTGGTACATCAGAAAACATGGAAAAAGTACAAAATAATACAGTCAAATTAATAGTTACATCACCACCTTATTGGGATTTAAAAGATTATTTTAAAGAAAATCAAATAGGCAAAGAAGATTATGAAACATATTCCAAAAGAATGTATCAAGTATGGCAAGAATGTTTTAATAAATTAAAAGACAATGGAAGCATGTGGATAAATATCAATGTCCGTGTAAGAAACAATAAACCAATATACTTACCAAAATTATTTATTGAGCAATGCAAAAAAATAGGTTTCAAATTTAAAGGAATATTAATTTGGCATAAATCTTCTGGAATACCTACTAATGCTAAAAATATAGTTGATAGACATGAGTATGTATTAATTTTTACAAAAGGCAAACAAGATGAATTAAAATCTTTTAAATGTGACGAATTCAGTGATTATAAGAATGATGAATTAAATGGAGGTCTAATCTGGAATATAAATAGAAAAGCAGGTAGTGTAGGAAAGAAAACTATACATCCTGCAATTTATCCAACAGAACTTATAAATAGAATCATAAAGATATCTACACACAAAGGCGATATTGTACTAGATCCATTCTTAGGAAGCGGAACAAGCTTAATTGCAGCACTAAACAATACAAGAAATTTTGTTGGATATGAGTTTAATGAAGGATTTAGAGAACTTATGATTAGCAGATTTAAAAAAGAGATATATGATTATAAAGAAGATGAAGTTAAGTTTTTAAACTTAGAAAAAAGCAAATAAAAAAACATAAAACAAAATGATTTTACTATAAAAAAGTAATTAATATATAAATTATAAAAAAATATAAAGGAGAAATATAATGAAAATAGGAATTGATTTAGACGGAGTAGTATTTGATTCAGAAAAAGAATTTAGAGTGTATTCAGAATTATATGACATATTAGATTTAAAAAGAAATAGCAAAAAAGATAATAGAGAGCTTAAATTTCAAAAAAGATTTGATTGGACAGAAGAAGAAATACAAGGATTTTTAAGAAAATATCATAAACAAATTATAGTAGAATCAAACTTTATACCAGGAGCAAAAAGAATCTTAAAATTATTAAAATCAGAAGGAAATTCTTTAATATTAATAACAGCAAGAGGTGGTATCAATAAAGATATGATAAAATTAACAGAAGAAATATTAAGACAAAATGAAATGGATATATTTGATAAATATTACTGGGCAACAGAAAATAAAGATGAAGTATGTATTAAAGAAAATATAGATATAATGATAGATGATTCTTATGAAAAATGCAGTATGATTGCAAGTTCAAAAATAAAAACTATATATTTAAAGGATGCTCCATCTTATGATTTAGAAGAAAGGGAATATATAAAGACTTTATATAATTGGGGAGAAATATATAGGTATATTAAAGAGATAGAAAATAAATAAAGCGAATAGTAAAGCGAATAAAAATGGAGGGTTTTAATATTTAACCTAAAGCCAGAAAAGAGGTTATATAATGATTGATCTAAAAAAGCAATATATAATCACATAATAAGTACAGAATAGAAGATGGATTAAATGAGCAAGAGTTATTACATAGTAAGATAATAAGAGATGCAGATAAACTAGATAATTTTAGGGTAAAGGAAACAGAAAAATTTGAAAATATTTTTCCAAGCAAATATAATCCTGAGACAATAAATTATGAACTTATTTCTCCAAAAGTTTTTAATGATTTTATGAATCATAGATTGATTAAGTTGCAAGATAGAAAGACACAGATTGATTTTTGGATTTGTGTGCTTGCTTTTATTTTTGATTTAAATTTTGATGTTTCTTTGCAATATATTAAAGAGAAGAATTATATAGATGTTTTGATTGATAGGATTGAGTATAAAGATGATGATACAAGAAGAAAAATGGAAGAGATTAGGAATTGTGCTAAGGAGTATTTGGAGGAGCATTTATGAGTTGATGTGTAGGAGATGTTAGTTTGAGTTGAGGTTGAAGGGGGATTTGGAGTTTTATTATTTGTATGGAGTTGGTGGAGATGGAGGGTGTGTGGTGTAGGATTTGAGTGAGTGATTATAAAGTTGGACTCATAACCCGAAGGTCGTAAGTTCGAGTCTTACCCCCGCAACCAAAGATTTAACTAGAGTCGCAAGAGATTGTGGACTCTTATTTTTTGCCCATTTGAAGTTACATAAAATGAATTGGGCACCATTTGGGCACAAATCTATGTAAAAAGGTTATTGGTAAACCTTGAATTTTCGATATTTAAAAGTATATTTGATTAAATTCTATTTGAAATAAAATAAATTGTTTCTGCTTAAATTGTAAAATATAAAATTGTGAAATTAATTAAAAGTATTTAAGCAGAAACTGCCATATCTTGATTTACTTCTTTATTATTATAATTTTTCATAGAATTTCTTCCTTTCAATTTTTTGTTTAAATTTATGTGATAAGCCTCTAATTGGCTTTAAAATATTTTTTTGTATCTTCTCTATAAAGAAGATTATCAAGTTTATCTGATGCCTCTCTGTCCATTTTCGCAAACGCATGGGCATAGATATTTAATGTTGTAGATGTTTGAGCATGTCCAAGCCTATGACTGACAGTTTTAACATCTAATCCTTGTGCTATAAGCAAAGTTGCATGTGTATGGCGTAAGCCATGAAATGTAATATGCGGCAAGTTTTTATCTTCTAGGAACTGCCTAAACCATTTGGTAATTGTGTCTGGGTGCATAGGAGAGCCATCCCATTGTACAAATAATCGATTTGTGTTTTGCCATTTGTCTCCTGATTTTAATCTTTGTTCTAACTGTTTTCTTTTGTAATCTTTTAAAAGTTTAGTAATTGAGTCAGGGATACTAATAACCCTGTTTGATGTTTCAGTTTTTGGATCTTTTGTATAGATACCAATAGAAGAAACATATTGACTAGCCTGTCTTACAGTGATTGAAGAATTTTTAAAGTCTACATCTTGCCATTCTAATCCTAAAACTTCGCCACGCCTTAAACCTGTAAAAATTGTTAATAGGATAATGACTCGAAATTTTAATTCTTCACCTTCCAATGCTTTAATTAATGCTATTGTTTGTACATCATCATAGAAATTAATATTTGGCTTTTTAGCCTTAGTTGGTCGTACTCTTGATGCAGGATTATATGGAATCATTTGCCAATATACTGCTTGTTGTAACATTGAGTGTAATAATCTATGATGTTCTAGTACAGTTTTTGGAGATAACTTATGTTTGATGTTTTTTCTAATATAAGTTGCCTCACTTAATTCTTGGTATAAATACATTAATTGCATTGGTTGAATTTTGTCTAAATACATGTTGCCGAGATAGGGGAGAATTCTTGACCTTAACATACTTTTATATCTTTCATA
>CAKNNA010000046.1 GCA_930989765.1 uncultured Clostridium sp.
ACCATTTTTGGTTACTTTGTACCTGTCCCAGATTGACCACCAGATTGACCATTTTAAAAAATATTTACTAAATCATTTTTTATAGTTCCATCAAATACTTTTGCAGTTACTCCTGTCATATAAATTTCATCTGTAGATTTATTTATTCTTATGTCTAATTTTCCACCTTTTAGGTAAACTTTTACATTTTCTCTTACTAGTCCATAAAAATTAGCTATTTTAACACTTGCACAAGCTCCTGTGCCACATGCATAGGTTTCACCGCTTCCTCTTTCCCATACTCTCATTTTAATATTTCCTCTGTCTATTATTGTGGCAAATTCTACATTAACTCTGTTTGGGAAGTGTTTATCATTTTCTATTACTTTTCCTATTTTTTCTATATTTAATTTTTCTATATTTTTTTCAACGATGACAAAGTGAGGATTTCCTATAGATACAAATGTACCTACAAGTTTTTTTCCTTCTATTTCAAATTCAAGTTTTATTGGTATTTTTTCGTTTTCTGGAATAATATCATCATTTTTTATAATACTTGCTTTACCCATATTTACTTCTACCAAATCTACTTTTCCATTTACTGTATATACTTTTACAGTTCTTATTCCAGCTAATGTCTCAATTGAAATATTTTTCGATGTTGTTAATTTATTATCATATACATATTTTGCAAAGCCCCTTATTCCATTTCCACACATTTGAGCTTCACTTCCATCTTGGTTAAATATTCTCATTTTAAAATCTGCTATATTACTTTTTTCTATTAATATTATTCCATCTGCTCCAACTCCAAAATGCCTATTTGACATATACCTACTAGTTTTTGGTATATCTTTATTAGCTATTTGATTTTTGCTATCTATTAAATTTATGTATAAATAATCATTACCAAGTCCAGTCATTTTTGTAAATTCCATAAAAAATACCTCCCATATATTATATATAGAAGGTATTAATTTTGTGATGGTTCTTCTGCATCTTTTTGATTTTCTTCTATTTCTTCGTCTTGTACAAATTTTCTGCCAACTTTAAATCCAGTTTTTCCTGTTTCTAAATCTATATATTTTTCTGGATATAGTTTGCTCGTCTTTTTATTTTTTATTGTTACAAAATTTCCTAAATGTTTTATTAATAAGTATTTTAAATCTACTGGATTTAATTTTGCAACTTTATCTATTATATATTTTTCTTTTTTCTGTGTTAGAGGCATTAATATACTAGTTTTTATATTTTTTCCTATATACCTCATATCTCTTCCTCCATTATATATTGGAAGTATTGTATCTCCTTGTAGATATTTTATACAATCCAAAACTCCTGATTTTAAAACATGCATTTTAAGTGGCAAATTAAAACCTGGATAATCTATTCCTATTATTACATAATTTTTATTTGCTTCTCTTTTATCTGGTATTATTCCCCAATTTGTAACTTTTGATTTATTATTTAGAAAATCTTGTATAAAAAATTGTACTATATTCATTTTTGCATTATATGCATTAAATTGTATATTTCCATATATATTTGTAACATTCATATCTTGAACAAAATCATTGTCACATTCTGGAATTTGCATATCAAAATATTCTTCATATTGTTTTATAAATTCTCTATCAGCTTCTGACGATTTTACTCGTTTAAATTCTTCTCCCTTTTTTAGGTTTCTTGATATTTTTAAAAATACATTATCACATATTAATTTCTTATACATTACATTTGGCACATTTTTATCTGTCAATTTTATATCCTTTTCATCATTTGATAAAGTCCTCATCACAAACATTACATCAGAAATATCTTGAATTCTTTTTACAAAC
The DNA here is from genome assembly GCA_930989765.1 of uncultured Clostridium sp. Taxonomy (GTDB): domain Bacteria; phylum Bacillota; class Clostridia; order TANB77; family CAG-508; genus CAG-269. Next base: position 1,818 of record CAKNNA010000046.1, read on the forward strand.
CTATTTTGCCAAAATACATTTAATAATGCAAGCTCTTCTAAACTCAATTTTTCTAATTGTTCTTCTTCAAATATTTCTTCTAAAGCTATATCATCTTTTTCAGTTTTTTCCTCTTTTTTTAAACAATAATTTAAACCTTGCATAGATAGTTTTCTCATATTATTATTATAAATTTCTAAATCTTCTTTTAGAAAATCAAATTCATTTAAAAACTTTCCTGCTAAAGTTAATATTTCTATATATATTTTCCTTAACTCAACTTCACATTTTTTTGCATTATATATTATATATTCTTGTAACTGTTCTTCTTCTGTACCTTTAAATAATTTTAAATATCTTTCTAGTTTTTTTCTTTCTTCATAATTTAACATTTTTAATACTTGCTTTTGCTCATTTGGATTTAAATTTAAAAATATATTAAAATCAGTATCTTGTTTTGCTTGATTTTTAGAAATTATTAAATCTCTTAAAGCTAATTGCAATATAAACTTATTCCATTCGTCCTTATCCTGTATAGTATTTACCTTTTTTTGTATTTCTTCTTCTTCCATATCTGTTTTCTCTATTAATTTATAGTCTCTTTTTGTTAAATGGCTATTATTTGCATATAACAATAGTGTATTATATTGTTTTTGCAAACCATTAGCACTTGACAGTTGTGCATATTTATCTATATAATGAAAAATTTGTTCATGAAGATTATTAAATATTTCATCAGTATTTAATCCCGTTTTTTCCATTTTTAATGCATAGTCCAAAACTGCTTTCATATTTTTGAATAAAAATTCTATTTTTTTTTGATCTTGCATTTTTTCTTTTGCATATTCCAATTCTTGTTCAAAGTCAAAAATCACTTTTTTCACCTCTTTTAATGTTTTTTACTAAAAAACTTTTATAAATCTTATGTATTATTATATCATAGATTTTGAAAATTTCGTATTTGACATTACCTTTTTAATATATTATAATTTGCTAAAAAATAATAAAAGGAAATATATATGAAATGGATTAAAAGAATTTTATTAACTTTACTTATAATAATTTTTATTTTAATAGTAATATTTTTTATAATTGGCTATAGTACATATTCTAAAGCTTTAAAAGAAAAACCTCTATTAGATAGGGTTTCTGATGTAACAGATAAACCAAATTTTGTAAAGTTTTCTGATATGTCTCAAGACTATCGAAATGCTGTTATTGCTGTTGAAGACCATAGGTTTTATGACCATGGTCCAATAGATATTATTGCAATTTGTAGGGCTTTATTTACTAACATTACTCATTTTGAACTACGTGAAGGTGGTAGTACAATTACACAACAAGTTGCAAAAAATATAGTCTTTTCTCAAGAGCAGTCAATTTCTAGAAAACTTGGTGAAATTTTTGCTGCTTTTGATTTAGAAAAAAATTATACAAAAGCCGAAATTTTTGAACTATATGTTAATACTGCATATTTCGGCGAAGGTTATTATGGTATTTATGAAGCAAGTATGGGATATTATAATAAAGAGCCAAAAGACTTATCTTTAGATGAAGCTTCAATGCTTGCCCGGAGTTCCTAATGCTCCTTCTATTTATGCACCAACAGTAAACCCTGTTCTTGCTAAGCAAAGACAAACTCATGTTTTAAACTGCATGGTATCATATGGTTATATTTCTGGTGAACAAGCTTCTAATATAATTTAAAAATTTTTAAATATTATTTAAACTTAAAACTAATACTATATAGTATAATTTAAAAGCAAAAATTTAAGTTTATAAAAACCGTTGATATCTCAACGGTTTTGTTTTTATAACAACTTCAAATATGTAATTAGTTTTGTGTGTATGGTAAAATTGCAATGTGTCTTGCTCTTTTTACTGCTATTGTGATATCTCTTTGATGTTTTGCACATGCACCTGTTGTTCTTCTTGGTAAGATTTTACCTCTATCGTTTACGAATTTTTTTAATTGATCTGCATTTTTGTAATCTAATACAAAGTTTTTATCACTGCACATTACACATACTTTTTTTCTTTGTTTTCTAAATCTTGGATTGTAATCTTCATCATAATTTTTATTATTATTTCTTTTATTTTGTTTTTTATCTGACATTTTTGTTTCCCCCTTTCTCCTTTAGAATGGTAAGTCATCACTTGAAGATACTTCAAAATCTGAGCCCATACTTCCTGGCATAGTGTTTCCAAATGTATTTTCAAAAGTTCCTGCTCCCATTTCTTGTTCTCTTTTACTATCTGCAAAATATGCTTCTTCAGCTACAACTTCTGTTACATAGTGTTTTACACCTTGGTCATCATCCCAAGTTCTTGTTTGTAATCTTCCAATGATTCCTACTTGTTGACCTTTTTTAAAGTATTTACTACAAAATTCTCCTAGTTTGCTCCATGCAACTATATTAAAAAAATCCGCTTGTCTTTCTTCACCTTGTCTTACAAATCTTCTATTTACTGCTAAACTGAATGAAGAAACTAGTGTATTGCTTGTTTGTGTATATCTTACTTCTGGGTCTCTTGTTAATCTTCCCATTAATATTACTTTGTTCATTTATATCACCTTTCTTTGCTTTAAATAAAGGTCTCTATTACTTTATTTAATTTCTTTGTTTTATTTTGTTTTTATTTTTCTTTAGATTATTTTTTAAAATTATTTTTCATTTTTTACAACGATAAATTTTATTATGTCATCTGTTATTCTGTAAACTCTTTCTATTTCAGCTATTGCTGATGGTTTTGATTCAAAGTAGAATACTAAGTATGTTCCTTCATTGAATTTTTTAATTTCATATGCTAATTTTCTTTTTCCCATGCTTTCTACTTTTTCTACTTTTCCGTTTTCGTTTATTAATCCTGTTATTTTTTCTTCTATTGCTTTTATTCCTGCTTCATCTATATTTGGATTAATAATGATAACACTTTCGTATTTGTTCATTAAATTCACCTCCCTTTGGATTTTAAACCTAACTTTTTAGTTAAGTAGAGATTAAAATAGCTATTACTATTTTAAAGCATAGCTATTTTATCATATTTTTTTTAGTTTTGCAAGGGATTATGAAAACTTTTTTACTTCTTCACCTATTTCATAAAGCTTTGGAGTATTTACTCTTTTTTGTAATTCCATTATTGGTATTGGTAATAGTGAAATTGCGATAGTTATAATCCATTGCGTACTATTTAATGGTACTAGCTCAAATACATTTGCAAATACTGGTATTATAACTACTATTATTTGTACAAAAATTCCAAGTATAATACTTCCAATTAAATATTTATTCTCTAACAAGCCTGTTTCAAATATTGATTTTTCGCTTTTTATGTTTAAGCTGTGTATTAGCTCTAGAAATCCAATTGTTAAAAATGCCATTGTCCTTCCTACTTCTAATCCGAAATATTTATTTCCTATATTAAAACTAACTAAAGTTAATACTCCTATCATTATACCTTCTGTTACGATTTTGCTCCATAAGCCATCTGAAAAAATTCCTTTTTTATTACTTATTGGTTTTCTTTTCATTATATCTTTTTCTGGCTCTTCTAATCCTAATGCTATTGCTGGCAATGAGTCTGTTACTAAGTTTATCCATAATAATTGAATTGCAAGTAAAGGTGATTTTAGTCCAAGCACTAATCCCATAAATATTGTTACTATTTCTCCAATATTTGTTGAAAGTAAGAAGTGAATTGCTTTTTTTATGTTACTATAAATATTTCTTCCTTGTTTTACCGCTTCTACTATTGTTACAAAATTATCATCAGCTAAAATCATATCTGCTGCATTTTTTGCAACATCTGTGCCTGTTTTTCCCATTGCTATTCCTATATCTGCATTTTTTAGTGCAGGGCTATCATTTACCCCATCTCCTGTCATTGCTACAACTTCTCCTCTTTTTTGTAATGCTTTTACTATTCTAACTTTGTGCTCTGGCGTTACCCTTGCAAATACAGCATATTCTTTTATTTCTTTTTGAAGTTTTTCTTGTGACATTTTTTCTAGTTCCTGTCCTGTAATTGCTTTACCATTAAATCCTAAAATATTTAAATCTTTTGCTATTGCTTTTGCTGTATCTAAATGATCTCCTGTTATCATTACTGTTTTAATTCCTGCCCTTTTGCAAGTTGCTATTGCTTCTTTTACTCCTTCTCTTGGTGGATCTATCATTCCAATTAATCCACAAAAAGTAAGATTCATTTCTATTTCTTCTTTTACAATTTTGTTTGGTAATTTTTCTATATCTTTATATGCTACGGCTATAACCCTTAATGCCTTTTCTGCCATCTTCCTATTTTGATTTAATATCTCATTTTTTTGCTTTGCATTCAAAATTTCTCCTGATTCCATTTTTATACATTTATTAATTAATAAATCTGGAGCTCCTTTTGTTATAATTCTATAATTATTCCCTATTTTATGTATTGTTGTCATCATCTTTCTATTTGAATCAAATGGTATTTCATCTATTCTTGGCATTTGACTTTCTATTTTACTTTTATCAATTCCCATATTTAATGCTTTTTCAACAATTGCCCTTTCTGTTGCTTCTCCTGTTACTTTTTTACTTTTACCTTCTAGTATACCAGATTCTTTTTTTCTATCTTCCACATTTATTTCACAATTTGTGCATAAGGTTGCAAGCTCTATTGTCTTTTTAGGAAATATTGAATTAATTTCTACAACTGTCATTTGGTTTTTAGTTAATGTTCCTGTTTTATCAGAACATATTACTTGAGTACTCCCCAAAGTTTCTACTGCTGGCAATTTTCTAATAATACTATTCTTCTTTGCCATTTTAGTTACACCTATAGATAGCATAATTGTAACTATTGCTGGTAGCCCTTCTGGTATAGCTGCAACAGCAAGTCCTACTGATGTCATAAACATTTCAATTGGTTCTATTTTTTTGATTAAACCTATTATAAATATAATTATACAAATTACAAGACATGCTACTCCTAACACTTTTCCTACTTGTGCAAGTCTTCTTTGTATTGGTGTTTCTTTAGATTCTTCATCTATTATCATATTTGCAATTTTCCCAACTTGAGTATCCATTCCTGTTTCTGTAACTATTGCTTTTGCTGTTCCTTCTTCTGCTATACTTGCCATAAATACTAAATTTTTCATATCTCCAAGTGGAATATCTTTTTTACATATTATATTTGCCTGTTTTTCTGAAGCTACCGTTTCTCCTGTTAAGCTTGATTCTTCTACTTTAAAGTTATGACTTTCTATAATTCTACAATCTGCTGGTACATAGTTTCCAGCTTCTATTATTATTATATCTCCTTTTACTAATTCAATAGAATTTATCTCTTTTGTTATTCCACTTCTTATTACTTTAGCCTTTTGTGGTGTTAATTTTTTTAAACTTTCTATAGACTTTTCAGCTTTTGCTTCTTGAACTACTCCCATTATTGCATTTAATATTACTATTGCAATTATTATTATAGAATCTATATAGTCATTTTCACCCTGCATTTTTGAAACTATTGCTGATATTATTGAGGCTATTATTAAAATTATTATCATAAAATCATTAAACTGTTTTAAAAATTTAATAATAATACTTTCTTTTTTCTTGTCTTTTAATTTATTTAGTCCATATTTATTTCTTCTTTTTATCACTTCTTCTTCTGTTAACCCTGTTTTCTCATTTGTGTTTAATTTTTGACATACTTCTTCTTTTTTTAATGTTTGCCACATATTTACACTCTCCTTTGTTAATTTTTGTTGCCTTTGTATTTGACTTTATTTAAGTATATGTGGCTTGTCTTATTTTATGACACAGATTATTAGAATTCAGAAGTTAAAAAAATCGCATTCCAGCTGTAAGTTTATAAAATTTATTCCATTCCTCGGCTTAATACATAGCGGGCCCATTCTAAACTTTAATTAAACGAGCCTTTTCACTCTTCCGTGCCCCCTCATTTAATTAAAGTCAAGAATGGGTATATCTATTCCTTGCGCATTCGTCATTTCATAAATTTTATAAACTTACAGCTAGAACGCGATTTTTTTAAAGAACATCCTCTCTATATATTCATATTATGTATTAGGAGGTTTTGGAAATGTTTATAAACTCATTAATTTTAGCAATATCTGCAAGTATAGATTCTCTAGGTATTGGTATTACATATGGTATCAAAAACATTAAAATTTCAAACAATGCTAAAATTATTCTATTTTTCATTTCTTTTTTTATAAGTATGCTATCTATTTGGTTTGGTAATACTTTCAAAAAATTTCTACCATATTCTGTGTTAGATTTTATTGGTAGTAGTATTTTAATTTGTATGGGACTATTTTTTTGCTTTCAAGCATTACGAAAAAATAATAAAACGAATACTTCTAATTTAAAACAGCTAAAAGATAATAAAAATAATAATACAAAAATTTATTCAATTTTCATTAATTTTTTAGGTATTACCATTAAAATTATAAAAGATCCTAATTCTTCTGATTTTGATAAATCAAATTGTATAGATGGAAAAGAAGCCCTATTTTTAGGAATAGCCTTATCACTTGATAGCTTTTGTATTGGAATTGGTTTTAGTTTAATGAATATATCTTCTGTGCTATTTCCACTACTTGTTAGTCTTTTCCAACTAATATTTTTAAGTTTGGGAAACTTAGTTGGAAAAAAATTATATAATAATACTATACTACCTAATAATGTTTGGTCAATCATTTCAGGAATACTACTTATCATTATAGGTATTTTTAAATAAAGTTTTTTGTCATAATTTGTTACAAAAAGTAATATTTTTTAGAATTTTATAATAATTTTTTACTTTTTTTATATTGATAATTGCAATTACTTTATTATTAATGTGCTTTTATCATTTTTAATTTATTGATTTTTTTCTTTTAAAATTAGACAATATAGTATATATTTTGATTATGGAGGTTGTTATGGCTGATTTAGATTCTAATGAACTATTTAAAATTATTGGTGGTAATATTAAGTACTACAGAAGACTTTATTGCTTACGAAAAGATAAAATGACTCAGGCAAAACTTGCTGAGCTTGCAAATGTTTCAACTGCTTTAATTGGTAATATTGAAAGTCAAAAAATTGACCAAGGTATTAGTGTTTATACTTTATGGAAAATTAGTAAAGCTTTAGAAATTCCAATTGAAAAACTTTTTGACACATCTGACTTTTCTGAGCGTTCTTTAGATGCTTAAATTTATTGCAACTTTTCATTTAATTCTTTGGCAAATAGAAGAGGATGTCCTGAAATAGGATCCCAAGAAACAAAAAATCCAGCTCGATAAGAGTTGGTTTTTTTGTCTCTGGAGTTTCTATTTTAGAACACCATCTTCTATTTTTTAATTATTTTTTTATTTATCAAAATATGTACTCACTTCTTGCAAGTCTTCAAAATTATGCTGTCTTAATACTTCATATGTAATAATCGCAACCGAGTTTGATAAATTTAATGACCTTAATGTTTTAAGCATTGGTATCCTTATAGTTTTAGTATCCAAATATTTTTCCAAAAGCCATTCTGGTAAACCTTTAGTTTCTTTTCCATATAATATAAATACTTCATCCATTTTTGAATAATCTATATCTGTATATTTTGTTTTTCCTTTTGTTGTTGCAAAAAACATATTATTATTTTCAGGATTATATTTTTTTAAGAAACTCTCTAGTGAATCATGCTCTTCTATTTCTATTTTATCCCAATAATCTAAACCTGCTCTTTTTAGAGATTTTTCATCTATTCTAAATCCTAATGGATGTACTAGGTGTAATTTAGATCCTGTTATTGCACATGTTCTTGCTATATTTCCGTGTATTTTGTGGAATTTCTGGCTCTACCATAACTGTATGTAATTTCATTTTATCACCTTCTTCTTTATTAATTTTATATCTAATTTTGCATTTATTAAAATTAAATTAAATAAATAGGAGTATCTATATTCCATCCTTTTTCTTCAAATTGTGATATTGTTATTCTATAACAATTATATTGCTTAAATTTAAAATGATATATCCATAAATCTTTATTATTTTCTTTATTAATTGTATCAATTTGAAATGAATATATTTTACCTTGATATTGAATTACAAAATCAATATTATAAAAATATTTTTCTTCTTGCCAATAATATAAATTTGCAAATATCTTACTTAAAAACTCTTGGCAAATAAATTGAGTTGTAAGTACAGAATTTTCCATATTAAAAATTTGATTTTCTTCTAGTATTACTTTTAAGTCTGAATTTTCCATTGCTGATAATAACCCCACATCTATAAAAAATAATCTATAATGCATATTGTTTTGGTATACAGCTAATGGTTCTTCTGGCCTTGTTATTCTTGTAACTTTATGTATCAATCCTAAATCTTTTAAAAAGTTAACAGCTAAATCATATTGCCAATCTTGAGCACTTCTATCTATTTCCTTACATACAAACCTTTTGTCCTTCTTTTTTAATTGAATTGGTATATTCTTAAGTATTGATTTAATTTCCCCTAGTATTAATGATGGTGCTTTTTTCTCTATGTATTTTTTTATATTTTCTACTATTTTAACTTGCAATTGCCTTACTATTTGATAATTTTTATTTTCACTAAAATTTGCAACTACCTCTGGCATACCACCTATATACATATATTTTTTCAAATTATTTATATACTTTGCTTTTAGCTCCTGAACTTTTTTTATTTCTTCTGATTCTTGTATTTCTTGTATTTTAATATTTTTTAAATTTTTGGCTAATTCTTCTTCACCTATTGCAAATAAAAACTCAATATAATTTAAAGGTCTTATAATTATACTTTCAATATTTTTATTTTCTAAAGAAATTCCATTAGTCGTAATTCCCCAATTAGATGTAATTACTATTAAATCAATATTTTCTAATTTACAATTTACTGTATTTATTTGCTTTATCAATTCCATATTTTCTTCTAAGTTATCTATAATTACTAATACTTTTTCCTTTTCCTTATCCACCTCTCCTATTTTTTTTGCAATCCTAATAATATTATCTTCTTTTGACAAATTCAAATTTTTTACCAAATTTTCTGTTTCTAAAACTTCAAATTCTTCATTTTGGGCCGAATTTAAAATTTGATACTCAAAATCACCTATTTGACTTTTACATCTAATATAAACTGTTCTTTCATAATTTTGTAATGCAAAATTTTTAGTAAGATATGTCTTACCCACAAACTTTGCACCTTTTATCAATAGAACTTTTTTATTATCTTTATTTTTCCATTCTTTCAATGCCTCAATTTTTTCTCTATACATAAATACTAATTCTCCTAAAATTGAACTTTAGGGACGTTCCTTAAAGTTCATAAAAGTTGCCAAAGGGGACGGAGAAAAATGGCAA
>CAKNNA010000047.1 GCA_930989765.1 uncultured Clostridium sp.
TTTATTCATATGATATGTCCGACCAGCAAGGAACGGAATTTTAAGATATATCAATGCTTTTAGTATTAACTTAAATAGCGATTGCAGTCCCTATTTAGACAAACGCATAACTATTTCTTCTATTTTTTCTTTTGGAGTAGATGCCCCTGCCATTATTCCTATTCTAGACTTTTCTTGAAAGTCATTAAAATCTAATTCATCTGCATTTTCTACTAAATATGAATTTATACAGTTTTCTTTGGCAATTTCAAATAATTTTTTTGTATTTGAACTATTTTTTCCTCCAATTATTATCATTGAATCAACATTTTTTGATATTTCTTTAGTTTCTTTTTGTCTTATTTCAGTGGCTTTACATATTGTATTTTTTATAATTACTTCAATATTTTCTTTTTCTAATTCTTTTTTTATAATTTTAGTATATTCTTCAAATTTTTTTATACTATATGTTGTTTGTGAAATAATTAATACTTTTTCTTTCTTTTCTTTTTTTATTTTTTCCAAAACTTTTTCTATATCTTCTTTATTTTCTATAACAGAATAATTCTTTGCACAATAACTTAAAGTTCCTATATTTTCAGGATGATTTATATTTCCAAATAATATAATATGATATTCTTTACTATACTCGTTTGCTATGTTGTGTATTTTTAGCACATTTGGACAAGTATAATCTAATATATTAAGATTTTTTTCCTTAGCTTGTTTGTATATTTCTTTTGTAATTCCATGTGCTCTTATTATCAAATTGTCTTCTGCTTCTTCAATATTATCAATAAATTTTATGCCTTTTTTTTCTAATTCTTTTACAACATCTTTGTTATGTACTATTTCTCCAAGGCAATATATTTTACCTTTGCTTTTTTCTGCTTGTTTTTTACTTTCTTCAACTGCTCTTTTTACTCCATAACAAAATCCTGCTGTTTTACCTACTATTATTTCCATTTTTTCTCCTTAAGTTTTCGATTTTTTTTATTATTATATATTTTTTAAGCTTATCATATTACATTTATATAATTATCATTTACTATTATGTGAAACTTTATTGCAAATTCTATTTTTGCTATTGTTTAGCTATTTTTTACCATCTCTAATATTTCTTGTTTTAATACTTCTACAATATCTTCTTGTTTTACTTTTTTTATGATTTCTCCTTTTTTAAAAAGTAATCCTTCTTTTATTCCTCCTGCAATTCCAATGTCTGCTTCTTTGGCTTCTCCTGGTCCATTTACTGCACATCCCATTACTGCAACTTTTATGTCTTTTTCTATTGTTTGTAAAAAGTCTTCTACTTGTTTTGCTATTGGAATTAAGTCTATTTGTGTTCTTCCACATGTTGGGCACGCTATAAGTGTTGGGGATTTTTTATATAGTCCCATGTCTTTTAATATTTCTTTTGCAACTTTTATTTCTTTTATTGGGTCTGCAGATAATGATACTCTTAATGTATCTCCTATTCCTTCTTTTAGCATTATTCCAAGTCCTATGCTAGATTTTATTGTTCCACTAAATTCTGTTCCCGCTTCTGTAATTCCTAAATGTAAAGGATAGTTAAATTCTTTTGCTGCTTCTTCATAACTTTCTATACATAGTTTTAAGCTAGATGCTTTTAAAGATATTATTATATCATAAAAGTTTAGTTCTTCTAAAATTTGTACATGTCTTCTTGCACTTTCTACCATTGCTTTTGCTGTTGTTTTTCCTCCATATTTTTCTAGTAATTCTTTTTCAAGTGAGCCTGCATTTACACCTATTCTAATTGGTATGTGTTTTTCTTTGCATTTTTCAACTACCATTTTTGTTCTGTCTTTGCTTCCAATGTTTCCTGGGTTTATACGAACTTTATCTACTCCTGATGCAATTGCTTCTAGTGCTATTTTATAGTCAAAGTGTATATCTGCAACTATTGGAATATGTATTTGCTTTTTTATTTCTTTTATTGCTTTGGCATCTTCTATGTCAAGACATGCTACTCTTATAATTTCACAGCCTACTTGTTCTAGTGCTAATATTTGCTTTACAGTTTCTTCTATATTTTTTGTTTTGGTATTACACATTGATTGTATTACGACCTTATCTTGCCCTCCTATTTGCACATTTCCTACCATTACTTTTCTTGTTTCTGTTCTTTTTTGCATAGTTTTCTCCTTTAATTCATTTCTACTTTGCCTATTATATCATAAATGTTTTCTATATTAAATCTTTTCATATATTTTTCTATTCCTTCTATTGTTTTTATACTTGTATATGGATCTATAAAGTTTGCAGCTCCTATTGATATTGTAGTTGCTCCAGCAAGTATAAATTCTATTGCATCTTCTGCATTTGTTATTCCTCCAAGTCCCATTATTGGTATATTTACAGCTTTAGAAACTTGATATACCATTCTTACTGCTACAGGTTTTATTGCAGGACCTGATAGACCCCCTGTGTTATTTGCAAGTGCAGGTTTTCTTGAGTATATGTCTATTTTCATTCCAAGTAATGTATTTATTAAAGATACTGCATCTGCTCCTCCATCTTCTACTCCTTTTGCTATTTCTGCTATATTTGTTACATTTGGAGTTAATTTTACAATTAGTGGCTTACTTAAAACTTTTCTTACTTCTTTTGTTACTTTTTTTACTCCTTCATATGTATTTCCAAATGCCATACATCCTTCTTTTACATTTGGACAAGAAAGGTTTAGTTCTACTCCATCAATATCTGCTTTATCTAGTATTTTGCATAATTCTACATATTCTTCTATAGAACTTCCACAAGCATTTACTATTATTTTTGTATCATATTTTCGCAAATTTGGCAAATCGTTTTGCATAAAATATTCTACTCCAGGGTTTTGCAAACCTATACTGTTTAACATTCCACTTGCTGTTTCACATATTCTTGGTGGTTTGTTTCCGCTTTTTGGTTTTAGAGATGTTCCTTTTGTGATTATTGCTCCAAGTTTTCCAAGATCAAAAAACTCGCTATATTCTCTTCCATATCCAAATGTTCCTGATGCAACTGTTACTGGGTTTTTCATTTCTATTCCAGCAAAATTTATTTTTGTGTTCAATTTTTTCACTTCCTTTTATTTTACTTTTTTTAATATTTTTATATAAGCTATTTATTAATTTTATATTAAATATTGTTCCTATATATTTTATTATTTTTTAAAACTCTACATCTCTTGCATTAAATACTGGTCCACCTTTGCAAACATGGAAGTATTCTGGTGCATCTTTTGGGCTTTTTGCTGTTTTTACGGCACACCCTAAGCATACTCCAAGTCCACATCCCATTTTTTCTTCTAGTGATATTTGGCAAGCTATGTTGTTTTCGTTTGCATATTTTTGCACTGCTCTTAGCATAGGTATTGGACCACATGCGTATAGGCATTCATATTTTTCTTTTTCCATATCTTCTATTAGGCTATTTATTGCGAAACCTTTTTTTCCATATGTTCCATCATCTGTTGTAATTTCTAAATGGCTTGTTACTTCTTTAAATTCTTTTTCTAGCATTACATATTCTTTGTTTCTAAATCCTAGGTATGCTGATATTTCTTTTCCTTGATTTTTTGCTTCTTTTGCAAGCTCATATAGTGGAAATATTCCTATTCCTCCACCAATTATTGCAATTTTTTTATAGCCTTCTTGTTTGAAGGTTCCATATCCTAGTGGTCCTATTATATCAATTTTGTCTTGTATTTCTTTTTTTGATAATATTTTTGTTCCTTTTCCTTTTACTTGGAATATAAATTCTAGTGTTCCTTGTTCTTTGTTTAAATTATATATGCTTATTGGTCTTCTTAAAAATGGCTCGGTTTCTTTTGATACTCTAATTTCTATGAAGTTTCCAGCTTTTGCTGTTTTTACAATCTCTTCTGCTTCTACAGTAAATTTATATATGTCTTTGATAATTTCTTGTTTTTCTATTAATTTTGCAAAAATTTGCTTTGGCATAAATTCCCTCCTTTTTTATTTCTATTAATACTCCATTTGCCTTTAATACTTTGTTTTTTATTATAATTTTATTAATATTTATTTATATAATCTTTTATAGCTTTGTTTAATTCTTCTTTCATTCTTAAGCTTTCACTTCTTATGGCTTTTTCAAATTCTTCTTCTTTAAATTTGTGTTTCCACATTTCACTGTTATATGCATTAATTAAACTTCTTGATGCATTTACAATTCCTCCTATGCCGTTTTTATCAAAGCCTAATGCTATGTCTTCTGCTTTGCCACCTTGTGCACCATATCCCGGTATTAAAAAGAATGTGTGTGGGGCAAGTTTTCTTATATCTTTTAGTTCTTCTTTATGTGTTGCACCAACTACTGCTGATATGCTACTATATCCATATTCTCCTCTTTGGTCTTCTCCCCAAGTTTCTACAAGTTTTGCTACTTTTTCAAATACTTTCTCTTTAGTTTCTAATTTTAAGTCTTGTATGTCTTTTGATGATGGGTTTGATGTTTTTACTAGTATGAATACACCTTTATTGTATTTTTTGCAATCTTCTATAAATGGTTTTATGCTATCTATTCCCATATATGGGTTTAGTGTTACAAAGTCTACATCAAAGATTGCTTCTTCTGTTTTTCCTATTTTTGTTCTTCCTAAAAATGCATCTGAATAACTTTGGGCAGTTGGGCCTATGTCTCCTCTTTTTATGTCTGCTACTACAATCATTCCTTGTTTTTTGGCATATTTGCAAGTTTCTTCAAATGCTTTCATTCCTTCTATTCCATATTTTTCGTAAAATGCTATTTGTGGTTTTACTGCTGGTATTATGTCTTTTATTGAATCTATTATTCTTTTATTAAATTCTATTATTGCTTTTGCTACTCCTTCTTTAGTTTCTTCATATTTTTCTTTTATGCATTTTGGAATTTGCTCATATCTTGGGTCTAATCCAATTATGGTTGGATTGTTTGTTTCTTTTATTTTTTGTATTAGTTTGTCCATCATATTATTCATTTTATTAATTCCTCCCATTCTTTAAGTTTGAATCCTATTAGTATTTTTTTGTCTGTTATTAATAATGGTCTTTTTATTAGCATTCCATCTGATGCTAGGAGTTTTATTTTTTCTTTTTCTGACATATTTTCTAGTTTTTCTTTTAAGTTTAGTGCTTTGTATTTTAATCCACTTGTGTTAAAAAAGCTTTTTATTTCTTTTTTACTTTGTTTTATCCATGTTTCTAATTCGTGAGTTTTTGGTGTTTCTTCTATTATGTTTCTATCTGTATATTCTATGTTATTACTTTCTAGCCATTTTTTTGCTTTTTGACATGTAGAGCATTTTGGGTATTCTATGAATAATGTTTTCATTTTTTTCCTCCTTTTTATTGTCTTTAATTATCCTGATATACTATTCTTCCTCCAACTATTGTATATTTTACTTTGCCTTTTAATTCTTTTCCTATAAATGGACTATTTTTGGATTTTGAGACTATTTTGTCTTCAGTGTATATGTATTTTTCGTTTTCGTCAAATATTGTTATGTCTGCAATTTTTCCTTCTTCTATTGTACCTCTGTCTATTTTTAGAAGCTTTGCTGGAGTATATGATGTAAGTCTTACTAAGTTTAGGTAGTCTATTTCATTTGTGTCTATTAAATTCATTATTTCTGCAGATAGTGCTGTTTCAAATCCAATTATTCCATTTGGAGCTTTTGATAAATCTTGCATTTTTTCTTCTTTGCTATGTGGTGCATGGTCTGTTATTATACAATCTATTGTTCCTTCTTTTAGTCCTTCTATTATTGCAAGTCTATCTTTTTCTTCTCTTAGTGGTGGATTCATTTTTGCGTTTGTACCTGATTCTAATACTTCTCTTGCTGTAAAGGTAAAATAGTGTGGGCAAGTTTCTGCTGTTATTTTTACTCCACGTTTTTTTGCATCTCTTACCATATTTTTAGATGTTTTAGTACTTATATGACAAATATGTCCTCTTACATTATTTGTCTCTGCAATTACTATTTCTCTTGCTGCCATAATCTCCTCAGCTTCTGGTAAAACTCCTTCTACACCAAGTTTTTCAGCTACACTTCCAGCATTTATTGCTCCTTTTGCAACAGATTTTTCTTCACAATGTGATGCCACAAATGTTCCTAAGGAATCTGCTTTTATCATAGCTTCTCTCATTATATTGCTATTTACAACAGGCATTCCATCATCAGAAAAAGCAATTGCTCCTGCATTTTTCATTTCTTTGAAATCAACTATTTCCTCACCCTTTTCACCTTTTGTAACTGATGAGTATGGCAAGATATTGCATAAATTTACCCTTTTTGCTTCAGCGATAATCTTTTCTAAAACTTCTTTATTATCAGGAGTTGGCTTAGTATTAGGCATTGGACATATAGTAGTAAAGCCACCTGCAACTGCACTTTTAGCACCAGACTCAATAGTTTCTTTATACTCAAAACCAGGCTCTCTTAAATGACAGTGCATATCTATCATGCCTGGAATTATTTTTAAATTAGTACAATCAATAACTTTATCTGCTTTTTCCTTTATGCCTTTAGCTATTTTTTCAATTTTTTCATTTTCAATCATTATATCATATTTTTCATTTATATTTGTTTTATAATCAATCAAAGTTCCATTTTTTAATAAAATTTTCATAACTACTCCTTTTTGAACTTTAGGGACGTTCCTTAAAGTTCATAATTTTTTTATAAAATAAAAATACAAATAATTTTGTTTATGAACTTTAAGGAACGTCCCTAAAGTTCATCTAGAGTTTATTCTGGTTTTTGTATCTTTTCTTCACAGTATTTACATCTGTAGATTGCGTTTTTTCTGTCTGTTAGTTCACATATTTGTGGTAATTCTTGTTCTATTGATGTTATGCATCTTGGGTTTTTACATTTTACAATGTTTATTAGTTTTTCTGGCAAACTTGGATGAAATTTTTCTACTATTTTGTCATTTTCTATTTTGTTTATTGTAATTTTTGGGTCTAGATATCCTAGGATATTTATGTCTATATCTATTAGCTTGTCTATTTTTATTATGTCTTTTTTTCCTGTTTTTTTGCTTTTTGCATTTTTTATTATTGCGACTTGTGTGTCTAGTTGTCCTAATTTTAGGTATTCATATATTTCTAAACTTTTTCCTGGCTTTATGTGATCTATTACATATCCATTTTTTATGCTATCTATGTTCATTATTTTACCTCCAATAATTTCATAATTAATGCCATTCTGATATATTTTCCGTATTTTGCTTGCTTAAAATAGCATGCTCTTTTATCATCATCTACATCTGTTGATATTTCGTTTACTCTTGGTAATGGATGCATTATGCATAAATCTTCTTTTGCTTTTTTTAATTTTTCTTTGTTTAGTATATAGTAATCTTTTAATCTTATATAGTCATCTTCATTAAAAAATCTTTCTTTTTGAACTCTAGTCATGTATAGTATGTCTAGGTCACCCATATATTCTTCTATATTATTTGTTTCTATGTATGAGATTTTATTTTTTTCTAATATATTGGTTTTTATATAATCTGGAATTTTTAATTCCTTTGGTGAAATTAAATAGAATTTAATATTTTTGTATCTTGACATTGCTGTTATTAATGAATGAACTGTTCTTCCGAATTTTAAATCTCCACAGATTCCCAATTTTAAATTTTCTAATCTGTGTTTTTCCATTTGAATTGTAATTAAATCTGTTAATGTTTGTGTTGGATGATTGTGTCCTCCGTCTCCTGCATTTATTATTGGTACATCTGATTTCATTGATGCAACTAGTGCTGAGCCTTCTTTTGGGTGTCTTATTACTATTATGTCTGCATAGCCTCCTATTACTTTTATTGTGTCACTTATGCTTTCTCCTTTTGCTGCTGAACTTGTATCTGCTGAAGAAAATCCAAGTACATTTCCTCCTAGTTCTAACATTGCTGATTCAAAACTTAGTCTTGTTCTTGTGCTTGGCTCATAAAATAAAGTCGCAAGTTTTTTTCCTTCACATTTTTTTGTGTATTTTTCTTTGTTTTTTATTATATCTTCTGCTAATTTTATTAGGTCTTCTATTTCTTGTGTTGTTAAGTCTTTTATATCAATTAGGTGCTTCATTTTGTGCCTCCTTTTGTTTTTGTTTATAATATAAAAAATTAATTTAAAAGTCAATCTTTTATATTATATTTTACATTAAAATGTCCATTTGGTACCTGTCACCAAATGGACATTTTGGAAAAATTTATATTTTGAATTTAAATGTCAAATCTCCCATTTCTTCTGTTGGCACATAGCCACTTCTTGCAGATATTACATCAGGGATCCTGTTAACAACTGTTGCACAGGTAAGTTCTACTGTTGATGGTCTGTTTATTATTAGTGTAGTATTTGGCTCTCCTTCTATTGTCCATTCATTTTTGTCAAAGTCTTCTTTTGAGTATACTTTTCCTATACATTGTGATTCTATAGTAATTCCTTCTTCTGTTTCTGTTGTAACTACTGCACTCATTCCTGTTGCGTCTCCTTTTTTTACTGTCATTCCTAGTGTGCTTGATGTTATGTCTTCACTATATGTTTGTGGAACTGTTACTTGTGTTTGTGATTTTACTGTTAGTCCTAATTTAGCACAAAGCCATCCATTAACATTCCACATATATGATGGTAAATATTCTCCTTTTTCAATCATTTTTTGTCTTTCTTCTTTTGAAATTCTGTCTACTGATGCAACTTGTTTGTCGAATTCTTCTAATGTTAAGCCTGCACCATGTGCCTTTGCTAGTGCTATTCCATAGTCTTCAACATTATAGCTAGAGCTTCCTTTTATTTTCTTTATGCTTTGTGTTGAGCCTGCAATACTTGTAATTAATTGTCCCCAATAAATATCTTGATATCCGCTTCCAGTTATTGTGCATCCTGTTTTTTTGGCTGTTTCATCAAGCTTATTTGTTATACTTGGATTAGAGTTTTCTGGGAAGAAAGCTTCCTCACAGGTTGTAATTGCATTTACTCCAAGTCTTGCACAAAGCATAAGTGCATCTTCTACATCTTTTATTAGGCTCATTGTTGTTACAATTACAATATCTGGTTTTGTTTCTGTAATTAATTTTTCTGCATCATTTACATTAGAAATTAAAACTCCTTTGTTTTCTCCTCCAATAATTTCGCCGATATCTTTTCCTATTACATCTGAATTTATATCGACAGCACCTACTATTTCTCCACCTTTTTCATATACATATCTCATTGTATACACACTCATTTTGCCTGTCCCATATTGAAACACTTTAGTCTTATCTGACATAAAATCACTCCTTTCAAATTAATTAAATTATATACTAAATTATGAAAATTATTCAAGCATTAAAAAAATCTTTCTATAAGTTGCTTTTTATGTAATTACAATTCACATTCTAATTATTGTAGATAAACTTAGAAAAAAATTTTTTATGACTATAGATTGTATCCTTTTTACGCTTACTAATTGTAAGATACTTTTAAAATAAAAATCGATTAAAGAAAAGGTAATATTTTTTATTTATAATATTACCTTTTCTTTAATCGATTTTTATTTTAAGTTATAAATTTTATAACTTGTAATCTTGTGTATTTATGAAATTATCTTCTTCTACAATTACAATTTGAATTATTATTACAATTATTGTTTGTATTGTTTATTATATTACCATTTGAGTTTATTGTAAGTAAATCATTTTCCTCCCCAGTACAATTGTTATTACTGCTAATAGTCAATAAATTTCCATCATTACAATATGTACTATTTATTGTTAACAATTCATCACTAGTAGGAATACTATTGTTTATGTTACAACAATTATTCCTATTTCTGCATGTATTACAGTTTCTTCCGCTTCTTGCCATATTGCAAGAGCATTGATTATTTATAAAAACACTACTATTTTGCAATAAACATGTAATATATGCTGTTATAAACGAAATTATAGTATAAATTATAGTTGCAACAATAAAATTAATTCCAAAAATGGTAAATGTAAGAACAATAAAAATTGCAAAAATTATAGCAGCCACTAAAATAGGACATCTAAATATTTTTTGTAGTGCTATTGATATAATTATTGTAGCAATTGGTAGGGCAAAAAATATTAGTAAAATATTCATGTTCTTTCTCCTTTTCTTTTTTTATATAATATGCTTTACTAATATTTTTTGTTAATTACTAGAATTTTATTTTTTAATTATATTCTACTTTTACTAGATATAGTCCTTGTGGTGGCAATGTTTTTCCGGCTTTGTTTCTTTCTTTACTATTTATAATTTCTTTTATTTCTTCTGGTTTTATTTTCCCCATTCCTACTTCAACAAGTGTTCCAGCAATAATTCTTACCATGTTATATAAAAATCCATTTCCAGTTAGCTCAATATATATTCTATCATTTTCTTTTTGTAGTATTTCTGCTTTATATATTGTTCTAATACTACTTTTGCTACTTGTTCCACTTGCTTTGAATGCTTTAAAATCATGTTCTCCTTCAAAAAATTTTATTGACTTTTGCATTTTTTTAATATCTAGTTTATATGGTATATATGTTTCTAAATTTCTATAAATTGCTGATTCTATTTTAGAGTTATTAATAATATATCTATATGTTTTCTTTTTACAAGACAATCTACTATGAAATTTCTCGTCCACTTCTTCTGCTTTTATAATTCTAATTGATTTTTTCAAATTAGTATTTATTGCTATTGGCAACTTTTCAATCTGTATATTACTATTTGTTTTAAAATTTGCAACTTGCCCTAGAGCATGGACCCCTGCATCAGTTCTTCCTGATGCATCTAAATTTACTTCTTCTTTTACTACTTGCTTAATTGCTTGCTCTATTGTGCCTTGAATATTTAATTTATTAGGTTGTTTTTGCCAACCGATTGAATTCTTTTCCATCATATTCTATTGTTAGTTTTATATTTCTCATTTTATTTTTATCCCTTTTTAGTATTAAATTTTTTCTATTTT
>CAKNNA010000048.1 GCA_930989765.1 uncultured Clostridium sp.
CCAAATGTAGAAATCCTTTTTTAGACCTGTCCCAAATTGACCATTTTTGGTTAACATGGACCTGTCCCAGATTAACCATTTTAAAATAGCAGTTGACGAATAAATATCTATAATGTTATAATTAAATGAAACGAAAGAGAGGAATGCAAATGAATTTAGAACGAAAGGAAGAACATCTAAGCAAAAAAACAATAGCAATATACATAGCCGCAATTTCTGTATGTATAATTGCAATAGCGATAGTAGTATCTATGCTGGTTTTAGGTGATGATTTAATAAATTCTATATTTGGAATTGAAAGTAGAGAATTAAAAACAGAAGAAGAAGAAAGTTTGCTAAAGCAAGGGTTTGATGGTTTATTTACAAACACAATTGAAGTTGATGGCGCATATGACATAAAAAAATCACATGCTGATAAAGATTTAGTATATACAGAATACGAAAAAGTAGAAAAAAACGACCAAAATTATGATTTAAACTTATACATTCCATTTATAAATATAGAAGATGAAACCATTCAAAAATATAATAAAGAAATACAAGATATATTTATAGAAAAAGCAGAAAGTGTGTATGAAACAAGCAATAGAAATATAATATATTCAATCCAATATAAAGCAAAAGTAGAAAATGGTATACTTTCATTAATAATAAAATCAATATTGAAAGAAGGAGCAAACCCACAACAATTAGTTATTCAAACATATAATTATGACATAGTAAATAAAAAAGAAATAAATTTAGAAGAAGCCATAAACTTATTAGGAGCAGATAAGAATACAGTACAAAATAAAATATTAACAGAAATACAAGAAGAAGAAAGAAAAGCAAATGATTTAAAAGCTCTAGGATATAATATTTTTGAAAGAGATAGCAAAAGTGATATATATAAAATAGAAAATTCAAAACAATTTTTTATTTATGATAATAATCTATATATAATATATGCATACGGAAATGATATGCTTACAAGTGAAATGGATATTGTTATTATATAAAGAAAAAAGAAGTAATCTGTAATTTAGATTACTTCTTTTTTGAAAATAAAAGGGGATGTTTTCTTATTTTAATCAGCTTTTATACTGATTATAATTGTATTATAAATAACTTTTTTGACCATTTTGTGAATTGAAAGTGAAAATTTGTTAAATATAAATTTTAATTTAAAGGTTTTTAATCCTAAAATATAATATATAAAGACTTATGAAAAAATACATAAGTCTTTAAAAATAAATTGATACATAAAGTTTAAAATAAAACTAAGGTTGTTCTCCAAGTGTAACAGTTAAATCTCTTTCCTGTCCATCTCTATTTACTTTAATCTTCATTTCATCACCAATTTTATGCGAATTTTTAATTTTATTTAAATCGTCCATATTTGTAATTTTAGTACCATCTGCTTCGATTATTACATCACCTGGTTTTATACCAGCTTTTTCAGCACTTGAGAAATCCTCAACAGATTTTACATATACACCAACAACTAAATTATAAGTTTTAGCTGTTGCTTCATCTAAGTCAATACCAGTAATACCAATATAAGGTCTTTTTACTTTGCTATATTCTATTAATTGTGCAGTAACATCTGTAGTAGAATTTATAGGAATTGCAAAACCAATACCTTCAACACTATTTCCAGTAAGTTTTAAAGTATTAATTCCAATTACTTTACCTTCACTATTTACTAAAGCACCACCACTATTACCAGAATTTATTGCAGCATCTGTTTGAATTAGAGTATATTTTTTACCATCAGTATCAGTTATTTCTCTATTTACTGCACTTATTATTCCAGTAGTTACACTGCTTTGCATTCCCATTGGGTTTCCAACAGCCATTGCAAATTCTCCAACTTTTATAGAATCAGAATCTGCAAATTCTGCTTTAGATAAACCAGTTTTATCAATTTTAATTACTGCTAAATCAGTTTCTTCATCTTTTCCTATAACTTTAGCTTCATATTCAGTTGTATCATTAAATAAAGTTACTGTAATTTTACTTGCCTCAGAAATTTGGTAAAATGAATCTTCACTACTTGTAGATATTACATGGTTATTTGTAAGAATATATCCATCATCACTAATTATTATTCCAGAGCCTGATGCTGTTGCGGTAGAAGAACTTGATTGCCCAAACATAGACATCATTGCATTATTTACAGTATATTCAACTTTTATACCAACTATAGAAGGTAAAATTTTATTTGCAGCATATACTGCTGTATCTGAATAATTAGAAAGTGAAATCTGAGATACATATCCTGAAGATTGAGATGTAGATGTGTTATTTTCATCAGATGGCAAAGAAGTTAGACCAAGTAAATTTTCTCTTATAGAAGGAACACCAAAACAAGTTCCCACTACTAAAGCACAACCTACAACACCACTAAAAAATGGCAATAATACACTTTTTCCAAACCCAGTTTTATTTTTCTCTTTCTTAGCATTATATGGATTTGCACCTACAACAGTTGTAAAATTTGACTTGTTTTCTTGATTTTTTTGATTTTTCATTTCGTCCATTTAAAAGACCTCCTAATTTTTTATTATATTTATGATAACCTAATTTAATTATAGAATACAAGTTATTTGTGAAAATTTTGTGAAAAAAATGTAATTGTTAAAAGTTTTTTCTATAAAGCGATATTAATAACCATATGATTTTAAACAATATTTCCTACTTGAAAAAACAAAAAAATAATTATATAATTACAAAAAACAAATCCAAGGAGGAAAAAATGAAAAAAAACACAAAAAACAAAGGAATAACATTAATAAGTCTAATAATAACAATAATAGTATTATTAATAATAGCAGGAATAACAATTAATCTTAGTAACAACTCAGTAAAAAATGCAAATCTACAAACATTTAAAACAAATATGTTACTAATAGAAGCAAAAACCAGAGAATATGTAGAAAATGCAAGTTTTGAACTAGGAGTAGCTCCAAATAATGCAACACAAGAAATGAAAGAAAAAGCAAATTCACACTTAAAGGGAACAGTTGTAACTGCACAAGATACAGCACTTGTAAGTAAACTAACAAATACAATTGGAATTTCTCGGAGACGACATAAATAATGAAATGATATATAAATTAACAACACAAGATTTAACAGATATGGGCATAAATAATGTAGAATCAGATGAAGAATCAGGATACTATATAGTAAGATATGACAAAACCAATGCAAAAGTAACAATATACAACACAGAAGGTTTCAGACTAGAAAACGGAGAAGTAAAATATTGTTTAGATGATATACGAGATATAGACACAGTAGGTTAATATACTTCAAATATAAAATAAAAAAGCAGATTATAACAAAAAAGAGAAAATCATCATAAAAAAGTGCCAAGAAAGGAAAAAGCAATGAAAGAAAAAGAAGAGGAAAGACTAAATAACCTAAAATTAATAGAAAACGATTTGCATAAAAAAGGATTTAAAAACATATGTGGAATAGACGAAGCAGGAAGAGGACCATTAGCAGGGCCAGTAGTTGTTGCAGGTGTAATAATGCCTGAAAATTCAATGATAGAAGGAGTAAATGATTCAAAAAAAGTATCAGAAAAGAAAAGAGAATTACTATATGAAAAAATAATAGAAGAAGCAATAGCGTATGAAGTTGCAATAATTGGGCAAGATGTAATAGATGAAATAAATATATTAAATGCAACTAAAAAAGGAGTTACCAAAGTAATAGAAGGATTCACAGAAAAACCAAATTTAATTATAATTGACGCATTAAGTGGTATAGATACAAAACAAATCCCATATGAGTCAATAATAAAAGGTGATGCAAAATGTTATTCCATAGCAGCAGCATCCATTATTGCAAAAGTAACAAGAGATAGAATAATGAAAGAGTGGGATGAAATATATCCTCAATATGGTTTTAGTAAACACAAAGGTTATGGAACAGCTATGCATATAAAAGCAATAAAAGAATATGGATTAACTCCAATCCACAGAAGAAGTTTTACAAAAAATTTCATATAATATTTTAAAAATTGAAAGGAAAAAATATATGCAAATTTTAAATATTTTAGAAATAATAGAGAAAAAAAGGGACAAAAAAGAATTAACTAAAGAAGAAATAGAGTATTTTGCACAAGGATATACAAAAGGAGAAATAAAAGATTATCAAGCAGCAGCTTTATTAATGGCAATTTACTTAAATGGAATGACAAAAAAGGAAACAGCAAATTTAAGTATAGCAATGGCAAATTCAGGTGATATTCTAGACCTTAAAATAAAGAATAAAATATTTGTTGATAAACATTCAACAGGAGGAGTAGGTGATAAAATATCACTTATTTTATTACCTCTAGTTGCAAGTCTAGGAGCCAGCATTGCAAAAATGTCTGGAAGAGGTCTAGGTTTTACTGGAGGAACAGCAGATAAACTAGAATCTATACCAGGATATATTACAGAAATATCAGAAGAAGAATTTATTAAAAACATAGAAAAAATAGGTATAAGTATGATAACACAAACCAAAAACTTAGCACCAGCAGATAAGAAATTATATGCATTAAGAGACAGTATCTCATGTGTTGAAAGTATTGCATTAATAGCATCAAGCATTATGAGCAAAAAAATTGCAAGTGGAGCACAAAAAATAGTTTTAGATGTTACTGTTGGAAATGGAGCATTTATGCAAGATATAAAAAAGGCAGAAGAACTTGCAAAAACAATGATAGATATAGGAAATTTAGCAGGAAAAGAAACAGTATGTATTTTAACAAATATGGATGAACCCTTAGGCTATGCAGTTGGAAACAATCTAGAAGTAATAGAAGCAATAAATGCATTAAAAGGAAATATGTCAGAAGATGTAAAACAAGTAGTATTAGAACTAGGGGCATATATGTTAAAATTAGCAGAACTTGGAGATGATATATCAAAAAATAAAGAAAAACTATTAGAAAATATCTATAATGGAAAAGCATTTGAAAAATTCAAACAATTAGTACAAAATCAAGGAGGAGATATTTCATATATAGAAAATACTGATAAATTCCAAAAAGCAAAAATAATCCTAGAAGTAAAAGCAAATAACTCAGGAAATATAACAAGTATTCCAGCAAAAGAAATAGGAAAACTCGCAAGTTTCTTAGGAGCAGGAAGAATAAATAAAGAAGATAAAATAGACCATTCAGTAGGAATAGTTTTAAACAAAAAAGTTGGAGAAAAAGTAGAAGCTAAAGAAACAATAGCAAAAATATATGCAAATGACCTAAAAAAAGCTCAAATAGTTTTAGATGAACTAGAAAAGATAATAAAAATTGAAGAAAAAGAGGTAAGCATAAAATATATATATGAAATTATAACTTAAAATGTGAACTTTGGGGACGTTCCTTAAAGTTCATTTTTTCTGCTTATGTTTAAAGATGAGTAGAGCAGAAACTGAACTTTAAGGAACGTCCCCAAAGTTCACACCTTTTAAGCCGTTCATTGGCTTTAGCAACATTTTAATAGAAATTTAAGAAATAATATATATTTTATTAATAAAAATATGTTAATATATATAAAGAAATTAAAAGAAGGGAAGATAGAACAATGTACAATATATTAGTAGTAGATGATGATAAAGAAATCGTAAATGCAATAGAAATATATTTAAAAACAGAAGGTTACAATATAATAAAAGCATATAATGGAAAAGAAGCACTGCAAGTTTTAGAAAAAGAGAAAGTACATCTAGTAATTTTAGATATAATGATGCCAGAAAAAGATGGTTTAGAAACTTTAGAAGAAATTAGAAAAAATAAATCTGTTCCGGTTATTTTATTATCTGCAAAATCAGAAGATTATGATAAGATATCAGGATTAAATACTGGTGCAGATGATTATATTACAAAACCATTTAATCCACTAGAATTAATTGCAAGAGTAAATTCAAATATAAGAAGATATGTGGGATTTGAAAATATTCAAGATAATAAAAATGAAAAAATTTTTAAGTCTGGAGAATTAGAAATAAATGATGATACAAAAAAAGTAACAGTAGATGGCAAAGAAATAAAATTAACTGCCACAGAATATAATATTTTAAAATTTCTACTTCAAAATAAGGGAAAGGTGTATTCTATAAAACAAATATATGAAAATGTATGGAATGAAGAAAGCTACTCTGCAGAAAATATTATTGCTGTACATATAAGACATATAAGAGAAAAAATTGAAATAAATCCAAAAGAGCCTAAATATTTAAAAGTTATATGGGGCATAGGATACAAAATTGAAAATATTTAATAAATTTTATAATAAAAAATAAAAATATTAAAGTAATAAATAAGCCAAAAAAAGGAGGAATATATGGAAAAAGTTAGAAATTCATCATTAATTAAAATAATTTGTTATATATTAATACCAATACTACTATTTATATTTATAGTAAGTATTTTTGATGTTATACTAACTACCGAATATGGAGAAACAAACCAAAATCCAAGTAAAGCATATATTGAAACAGAAAACTTTGGAAATAATTATATAGCATCAATATATTCAAATGTATCATATATAACTCAAAAGAAAAAGAATGGTACATCACTATTGCGGAAAATATATACAAATAGAAGAAAATGATTCATTAAATAAAATTTTTTATGATGACATAGTATATAATTCCTCAGTTTATGATTGTATTAGATATATAATCAAAGACAAAGAAACAGGAAATATATTTACAAATATAAAATCTAGTGATTACAATAAAGAAATGGAAGAAATTAAAAATCAAGAAATTTATTGGAATTATGTAGATAATAATATTACAACAAATATTGAAACAATAAATAATGATAATGCAAAATATATAATACCAGTATATTATGAAGAAGAAGAATTAAATAATTATGAAATATATTCATATTTAGATAAACTAGCATTTAATAATTCAATAACTTTTAGTATGCAACAAACAGTATACAATTTATTCAAAGAAAATCCAAATGCACCAATATATACAATTCCAATTACTGCAATACTGTTAATTGTAATTATTATATACCTAGTATGGGCAATAGGACACACCAAAGAAAAAAAAGGAATTACCTTAACAGGAATTGATAATCTATCATACGAAATATTAGTAGTATTAGTACTTTTTGTTATTGGAATATTAATAAGTATGGCATTAGGAAGCTTTGAAGCAAGCTTACCACAAAAAATTGCAATACCTATTTTTATAGTAAGTTATATAGGTGTATATGCAGCATTTATGCTATGGTTTACAACTACAATAAAAAGAATAAAAGCGAAAAAATTCTGGCGTAGTTTCTTGATATATAAAATTTATATTTGGATTAAAAACTTAATAAAAAAATTATGTGGAAAAATGTCAGACAAAACAGATACATCAAAAGTTGTAATAATATTATATATAGCATTTCTAATAGTACAAGGTATTTTACTTAGTTTATTAGGTAGCTTTTTAGGAGCATTAATACTAATTATATTCTGGGTATGGACATTATTTAAATTACTAGAATATGTAAAAAATTTAGATAATATAAATACAGCATTAAAAAACATATATGAAGGAAACCCAAATATTCATTTAGAAGAAAAAGAGCTAAAAGGTGTATTAAGGCAAATGTCAAAATATATAAATGATATAGCAGGAGGTTTTACAAATGCTATCAATCAAAGCTTAAAATCAGAAAGACTTAAGACAGAATTAATTACAAATGTATCACACGATATAAAAACCCCATTAACATCAATAATAAATTATGTGGACTTATTAAAAAAAGAAGAAATAAATAATGCTAGAATAGAGCAATATATAGCAATACTTGACAAAAAATCACAAAGATTAAAAAAATTAATTGAAGACTTAGTAGAAGCATCAAAAGTATCATCAGGTAATGTGAAGTTAAACATAGAAAACATTAATGTAAAAGAATTATTAAAACAAACAATAGGAGAGTTTGAAGATAAATTTGAAAAAAGAAACTTAAAAATTGACTTAGAACTCCCAAAAGAAGAGGTAATAATAAAAGCAGATAGTAGATATATGTATAGAGTAATAGAAAATTTATTTAGTAATATAACAAAATATGCAATGGAAAATACAAGAGTATATATAGAACTAAAAAATACCCATGGTGTAGAAATAGAAATGAAAAACATTTCAAAAGATAAACTAAATATCTCCTCAGAAGAACTAATGCAAAGGTTTGTAAGAGGTGATAAATCAAGATATACAGAAGGGAGTGGACTTGGACTTTCAATTGCTAAAAGTTTAGTAGAATTGCAAGGTGGAAAATTTGTACTTGAAATAGATGGAGATTTATTTAAAGTAAATATAAGTTGGTAGCTAGCAAATAATGTAAAATAAAAAAATATGTTGAATTTTAAAAAATATTACTATATAATAAATATATGAATAATAAAATCACGGAGGTCAAAAAATGAAAAAAGAAAAAGTAAATAAAGAAGAATTAAAAAGAAAAAAAGAATTCAATAAAGGAAGAGTATTTGTAAAAATAACAGCAGGAATACTTGCTATTTTAATGCTAACAGCAACAGCTGGAACTTTAATATTTGCTTTAATATAAAAGTAGGTGAGTAAATGGGAAATAGTATAGGAATAGCTTGGGAAAAGTTTTATCAAGAAAATATATTAAATTATTTTAGAAGTTTAAATGAAAATCCATTTGCATTAATAACATTAATAATTGATATAACTTTAGTCATCTTTTTATTCTATTATTTCTTTAAAATAGTAAAAGGATCAAGGGCATGGCAATTAATTAAAGGTATAATATTACTTGTAATTATAACAGCACTAAGTAGTTTATTAAACTTAAAAATACTAAATACTATATTAACAGGAATTATGAATTGGGGAGTTATAGCAATTATTGTAATATTCCAACCAGAATTAAGAAGAGCACTAGAACAATTGGGAACAAATAAAATCACAAGATATTTTGGAATTGATAAAGATATAGCAACAAAAACAAAAGAAGACATATACAAAGTAGTAATTGCTGCAGAAGAATTAGCAAAATCCAAAACAGGTGCATTAATTGTTATAGAAAGAGATATAAATATACAAGATATAATAGCAACAGGAATAAGTATGGATGCTGAGGTATCTCCACAATTATTAGTTAATATATTTGTACCAAAAACTCCACTTCATGATGGAGCAGTGGTAATAAGTAATAACAAAATTGCAGCAGCAGCATGTGTGCTTCCTCTTGCAAATGATAATGACATTGCAAAAGAGCTAGGCACAAGACATAGAGCAGCTATAGGAATTTCTAAAGAATCAGATAGTATTGTAGTTGTTGTATCTGAAGAAACAGGAAAAATATCAGTTGCAAAAGATGGTACATTAATTGCAGATGTAAGAGAAGATGTTTTAAAGAAAATATTAATTAGCAATATTGTTACAAAAAGGTTTACTACAATAGAAAAAAATAAAAAATCTAAAATAAAAAATTTAAAAGAAAGAATTTTAAAAAAGAAAAATAAAGAAGTAAATAGAGAAAACAAAAATGAAAACAAACAATAGCAAAAAATAGGGCTTGTCAAGAACTGTGT
>CAKNNA010000049.1 GCA_930989765.1 uncultured Clostridium sp.
TTGGAGACGGTAAAGATTATTTTGCATTAAAAGTCAAAGGCGATAGTATGGCTCCTGTTTTTATAGAAAACGATATAGTTATAATAAAGAAACAAAATGATTGTGAAAATAACGAATTTGCAGTAGTTATTATAAATGGAGATGAGGGTACATTAAAGAAAATAAAGAAAACAGATAGTGGTATAATACTACAACCTTTAAATCCAGCTTATCGGTCCTGTAATGTACACTAAAGAAGAAATGGAAACAATACCAATTATTATTGTTGGCGTAGTAAAACAGTTAAAAAGGGAGTTTTAGAAGGAGCAAGAACATGGAAAAAAACGAAATGCAAACAATATATATAAATATTGATGATTCTGGAAAACTTGTAGATTCTGAAAAAGTTTCTATTTATGCTGGTTTAGTTTTTACATCAAAAAAAGAAAAAGACAAATTTATTACCCAATATAGAAGTATTGTGAAAGACATTAAATGTAAATATTGCCAACAAGACATTTCTGTTTGTAGTAGCAATAAAGATTGTCCTGAATTAAAACATAATATGTTAAAGCCTAAACATAATAGACAGCTTATGAACTATATAAAAAAATATTCTGTAATTTGTTGTATAATTAATAATGATAAAGTTTATCCAAATATAAAAAATAACACTGCTTCTAGAGGAAGATTTTTAGATTATTCTTTAAAACTATTGATAAAGCAAGTTATAAAAAGCTTAATAAAAGAAGAAAGAATAAATCCTAATTTACCTATAAAATTAATAATTAATATAGATGAACAAACTACTAAAACAAATGGATATTACAACTTACGAGATGGAATAATTGAAGAATTAAAATATGGGATTTTTAATTATAATTATGGTTTCTTTAATGTACCTATTGTAAATTCTGATTTAGATGTAGAAGTTTGTTATCAAAAATCTGAAAAAAGTTATTTAATTCAAGCTTCTGATTTAGTTGCTGGAACAGTACGTAGACTTTATCTTAATAATATGGATAATTCATTAGAATTTTCAAAAAGAATAGAATTTGTTAATTATAGAATATTCTTACCATAAAGAAAAGAGGCTACTTAAGTAACCTCTTCCCAACTAGACTGACGTACTTAACATACGCTTAATTATTTAAAATCAGTATCTAGCTATCGACCGAACAAAGGATTGTTTCCTTTTGGTATATTAATTGTAACATTTTGAAAAAAAAATGTCAACAATTCTATATATATTTTATGCAAAAAAAATAAAAATATACAAAAAAGAATTAGAAAGTGTTTGAGTTTTCGCACAGCACAACCACTATTCTAATTCCGATAATAAAAAGTCCTTGAAATAGGGTCTCTTTATGTTATAAATTATAACATAATAAAGTACCTTTTTTCAAGTAAATATTTTAGAAAGAAGGTTTTTATTATGAAATATGTAGCTTGTTATGTTAGAGTATCAACTGACGAACAAAAAAAGTTTGGTTTTTCTATACAAGCTCAAAAAGATTCTTTAGAAAAATTTTGTAAGGAAAATAATTATAAATATGAATTTTATGTAGATGAAGGCATTTCCGCTTCATCTATGAAAAAAAGATTAGCTTTAAAAGAAATGTTAAATAAATGTAATGTTTTTGATATGATTCTATTTACTAAATTAGATAGGCTATCAAGAAATGTATTAGATGCTAATAATATTAATAAAATATTACAAGAAAATCATTGTTCTATGAAAGCAATTGATGAAGAAGATGTTGATACAAGCACGGCTGATGGATTGTTTATTTTTAACTTAAAAGTTTCTTTAGCACAAAGAGAAATTGGAAAAACTTCTGAAAGAATCAATTTTGTCTTTAAGAATAAAAGAGAAAGAGGGGAAGTTACTTCTGGAACTACAAAATATGGATATGCTATAGTCGATAAACATTTTGCTGTGAACCCCAAAGAGGCAGATAATATTAAAAATTTTTACGATTTTTATATAAATCATGCTGGAGATACTAAAATTACATTTGATTATTTTAAGGAACATTTTCCTTCAAAAAGCTATGATACTTACAAAAAAATACTAACAGATACATCATATATCGGAAATTATAAGCTTTATCGTAAAAATATTTATGTTAAAGACTATATACCAGCCATTTTAGATGATGAAACTTTTTATACTGTTCAAAACTTATTAAAAAAGAAGAGAAGAATATCTAAAAATCATACTAATGCACCAATAACTCTTTTTGATGGATTAATACGATGTTCTAAATGTGGTGCTAGTCTTTCTAGACATATATCTTACCAAAAATACGGTACTTATGTATCATATAGCTGTTGGAAATCTCATAAGTTATCTGGAAAAGAAAAAGAACAGTTCAGGTGTATGAATAAAACTTCGATTTCAGAAAGTAAAATAGAACAAATGTTGCTCCAATCTTTTAGAGCACAGGCAGAAAAACGAATTGCAGAAAACAGCGTTGAAAATAAAAAAAATAGAAATACTTTTATTGATAATTCCAAATTGATTAAGAAAAAATTAGAAAAATTAAAGGATTTATATATTGATGATTTAATTGATAAAGAAACTTACAAGAAAGATTATACAAAATTAATAAAAGATTTAGAGGAAAATGAGCAAAATAAATTACAATATGTTAAATCTAAACCCAAAGATTTATCTTATCTAAAAGAACTTTTAAATTCAGATTATAAAAAAATTTATCACTCTTTATCTCCTATAGATAAAAGAAATGTTTGGTTAAATGTAATTGATTATATTTATTTTGATGGTGTAAAAATAGAGAGAATTATTTTTAAATAACTCTCTCTATCCTTATATTTAGCCCTTTTCCTACTCTTCAGACAATTCAGGTGCTCCAACAGGGCAAACTCCTGCACATGTTCCGCATCCTATGCATTCTTCTGGATTTATTATGTATTTATCTTCACCTTGTCTAATGCATGATACTGGACAGTTTTCTGCGCATGCACCACAGCTTATACATTTATCTGTTATTTTATATGCCATCTTTTTCACCACCTCTCAATAGTATTTAAATTTCTTCATCATTTTGCTTATTTTCATTTTCTATTTTTTCTAATTCTTCTAACTCTTCTAATTCTTTTAAATGTTCTTTTTCTTCTTCATCTATTTCTCTTTGTTCTATATTCTTTATTATTTTTATATCTGAAGCATTATATTTTTTATAAAAATAATCGTCTCCGTCTTTGAATTTAACTTTTACAATTTCTTTTAAAGTTTCTATACTATCAACTTTTCCCTCTCCATCTGCTGTTTTTACTATTGCCCCTACTTTTGGTAATTTTTTCAATTTCTCTTCATATACATCTTGTTCATATTTTAGGCAACACATAAGTCTTCCACAGTTTCCAGAAATTTTAGTAGGATTTAATGAAAGGTTTTGCTCTTTTGCCATTTTTATAGATACTGTTTCAAAATTACTTAAGTGTGAGCAACAACATAATTCTCTTCCACATATTCCATTTCCACCTATTCTTTTTACCTCGTCTCTTACTCCTATTTGTCTTAATTCAATTCTGGTTTTAAAAATAGATGCTAAATCTTTTACTAAATCTCTAAAATCAATTCTTCCATCAGCTGTGAAATAAAACAATATTTTACTATTATCGAATTTATATTCAACATCTGTCAAGTTCATGTTTAATTTATATTTTTTTATTTTATCTTTGCAAATTTTAAATGCTTCTTTTTCTTTCTTTTTATTTTCTTCATAATGTTTTAAATCTTTTTTGTCTGCTTTTCTTATAATTTTCTTTATTTGTGTATTTAATTTATAGTCTGGAAATTGTCTTTTATTTACAACAACCTCCCCTAATTCTTGTCCCATTGAAGTTTCTACTATTACCTTATCTTTTGGAGCTATTTCTATATTTCCAGAATCAAAAAAATAAATTTTTCCTTGTTTTTTAAATCTTACTCCTATTATATTTTTCAATTAAACTCCTCCCATATTCTAAGTAACAGGTTATCTATGCTCATATCATAATTACTGTTTGCCATAATTCTTTTTTTAGTTTCTTCAACTATTCTTACAGAATTAATATATTTTATGTTATTATCTTTTAGTAAATTTTCATATAGAATAATATTTATATATTCTAGTAAGCCTATTATCTCTTCTTTTTCTTTATATAACATTTCTGCTTGTTTCCATAAATCTACTATATCACATTTTTCGATATTATTAAATATATTATCTAATTTTAAATATAAATCTTGTTTTTCAATTAAATCTAAAGTCTTAGATAAACTTCCATTTCCTGCTTTTAAAATTCTATCACTTATGTTTAAATCTAAACCTTTTTGTTTTAAATAACTTAGTATTTCTTCTTTTGAAAGTCCATCAAATAATATCTTTGTACATCTTGATTTTATGGTTGTTAGTAACTTACTTTGATTTGACGTTATTAATATTATTGTAATGTATTGTGGCGGTTCTTCCAGTGTTTTTAATAGTGCATTTTGAGCTTCTTTGGTCATTAATTCACTATTATTAATAATTATTACTTTTCTATCAGAATTAATTGGTTTTTCTGCAATTTTAGTTAATAATTCTCTTATTTGTTCTATTTTTATGTTTTTTCCATCTAATGATTCTACTTGCAAAAGATCTGGGTTATTAAAGTTATTAAATTCTATACACGATTTACATATTTGACATGGTTTTATATCTGTGGATGTACATAGAATTGCTTTCGAAAAATCAAGAGCAAATAATCTTTTTCCTATTCCTTCTTCTCCATCAAAAATGTAACTGTGCAAAATTTTATCTTCATTAATTGTTTTTTCTAATAATTTTTTTATTTTATCATTTCCCAGTAAATTTTCAAACACAAAAGTCTCCTCACTTTATTCTACTTTACCAAATAAATTTAATGGCCAAAATCTAATCCATACTTTACTTTCTACTTTTTCTAGTGGGATACAACCAAATTCTCTACAATCTGTTGATTGTCCTCTATTATCTCCCATAGCAAATATACAGTTCTCTGGAACTACTAAATCCACAAAATATCCATACTCACTTGCTGTAGTCTTCACATTATCTAGTAAATAATCTTCTTGTAATTCTTCACCATTTATAAATACTTTTCCATCTTTTATTTCTAAATGTTCACCTGGAAGAGCAATAACTCTTTTTATATAACTATCCTTCCCTATTTCTAAAACATATTTTACAAATTTTCCCCACCAATTTGTTGGTTCATTTTCATATTTAGCAACAGGATAGTTCCAATCTATTTCATCACTTGAAGCATAAACTTTTTTAGATGGTGCTTCAAAAGTTATTATATCTCCTCTTTCTGGCATTTGCTTTGTTGTTCTTACCCACCTATTCAATATTAAACGTTGATCTTCTTGAAGTGTTGGCCACATAGAAACTTGTTGTACTATTGTAGGCGTTCCTATATAATATCTTATAAGTATTGCTAATACAAATGCAATGACAATGCAAAATATCCATTCTAAAACGTTTTTTACTTTTTCATTGATTACCATTTTTCATGCTACTTCCCTTCAATTTTTATTCTTTAAAATTATATATTATTTTTTCATATTAATCAATATTTATTTTTCTTTGTTGGTATTCTTATAACTACTTCGGTACCTTTTCCAACTTGACTTTTTATATCAATGTTTCCATTGTTCTGATTTAAAATTTCTTTTGCAATAGATAATCCTAAGCCTGTACCTCCAAGCTCTCTACTTCTTGCTTTATCTACTCTATAAAATCTTTCGAAAATTCTTTCTAAATCTTCTTCTGGTATACCAATTCCGTTATCTATTATTTTTATATATGCATCATTATATACAAATCCTACATAAATTTTTATTGTTCCATTTTCCTTTGTATATTTTATTGCATTTGATAAAATATTTAATATTACTCTTTCTATTCCATATTTATCTGCCACAACTGGTGGTACATCTGCTGTTACAAAACATTCCACATTATGATGCTTTTTTTCTATTTCAAATCTTAATTTTTCCTGGCATTTTTTTGTTAATTCACCTAAATCAAATTCACTTTCTTCTTTTATTACTTTTTTATTATCATATCTAGATAAAATAAGTAAATCTGTTACTAGTTTTGCCATTCTTCTAGCTTCTGAACTGATAACTCCTAAAAATTTAGTCTGCATTTCTTTGTCATATTCGCTTTCTAACAATGTATCAGCGTAGCCCATAATTGAAGTAATAGGTGTTTTTAATTCATGTGATACATCTGCTACAAACTCTTTTCTCATATTATCTAATCTTACATGTTCAGTAATATCTTGTATTACAATTATTACTCCTGCTGGTTTATTATTTTCATCTTGAAATGGTGCAAATATTAGATTTACATATTTTTCTCCAACATTTAGTCTTTGCTCTGAAGAAGTCCAATTCTCTAAATAAATTATTTTTTCTAAATTTACATCTAATTTTAACTTTTTGAATATTTTATTAAAGCTTGAATCTTCTTTGTCTAGCTTTAATAAATCAATTGCAGCTGGATTGTTATAAATTATATTTCCATCTATATTAACTGCAATTATTCCATCTGTAAGATGTAATAGTATTGTTTCTATTTGTTTTTTTTGTCTTTCTACTTCATTTAAATTTTGTTTTAGTTCTTTAGTCATTAAATTAAATGCATTTACTAGTTTATCCTCTTGATTTAGTTCATTTTCTGCTCTTTCTATTTCTACTTGTTCTCCATTTGCTATTTTCTCTGCACTTTTTATTAGTCCTTGTATTGGTGAAACTACTGCTTTTCTCACAAAGAAGGCTACTAAGATAGTAATTAATGAAAAAACAGCAATTGTTATTATTGTAATTACTTTTACTTGCTCTATTTTATTTGTTATTTCTAAAATTATATCTTCATTCATAGCATTTTGAGTAATCTCTAAATTTATTCCTTCTAAAGTATTTATGTATGAAAATGATAATAAACTTATTATAATTATTCCAATAATGAAAAATATTAATATTATCTTTATTTGAACACTTTTTAACATAACAATTCCTTTCGTAAACAAAAGCCAACCCAAAGATAAGGTTGGCAATTTATAAATTTCTTTATTTTTCTATTTTTTATTGCTATTAGTTGAAAGGTAATAACCTATTCCTCTCTTTGTTATTAAAATTTTTGGAGTTGAACCTTCTTCAATTTTTTCTCTTATTCTTCTTATAGTTACATCAACAGTTCTCTTATCACCATAATATTCATATCCCCATACTTTTTCTAATAAAGTCTCTCTAGTAACTATCTGCCCTGGTTGTTGTGCTAAATATTTTAAAACTTCAAATTCTCTTAAAGTAAGTTCTATTACTTCTCCTCTTACTCTAACTTCGAATTTTTCTAAATCTATGCT
Source organism: uncultured Clostridium sp. (assembly GCA_930989765.1). Lineage (GTDB taxonomy): Bacteria > Bacillota > Clostridia > TANB77 > CAG-508 > CAG-269. Next base: position 7,387 of record CAKNNA010000049.1, read on the forward strand.
TAAATTTCCTATTTCTATAATATCTTTCTTTTTATCTTCTTTAGGTGAATCAGTTGCTTCATTTTCTTCCACTGTTCCCTCATTTTTTCTTAAATTTGCTTTTACTCTTGCTAATAATTCTCTAACACTAAATGGTTTTGTTATATAATCATCTGCACCCAATTCTAATCCTAAAATTTTGTCAATCTCTTCATCTTTTGCAGAAATCATTAATATAGGAACTTTTAAAGTATGTCTTAATTTTCTACATACTGTTAATCCATCTACTTTAGGTAGCATAACATCCAACAAAATTAAATCTGGCTTTTTGTCCAGAGCTATTTCAATTGCTGTTTCTCCATCATAAGCTTCTAAAGTATTATACCCTTCTTTTTCTAAATTATATACTAATATATCTACAATAGGTTTTTCATCATCTACTATTAAAATAGTTTTTTTGTTTTCTTCTGTTTGCTTGGTATCATTTTCTTCAATACCTTTCATACTATTTGTATTTTCTTCTATTTTTTCACTCATTTTATTTACCCCAAGCCTACCTTTCTATAAGTATATATATATTTATATCATATTCCGTAAGTTTGCACAAGATTTTTTCTTAAGATTTTTACTTTTCCTTTATTTAAAGCTTATAAGTTCCAAAAATCAGTGCTTTTATGATTCTTTGGAACTTATAATATATTTTTTACTTTTCTTTACTTGTTTTTTTGGTTGTTTTCTTTGTAGTTTTTTTCTTTTTTGTAACTTTTTTAGTTGTTTTTTTACTTGTATCTTTTACCTTTTCTTGTTCTTCTGGTTTCCATTCTTCGCCTAATTTTGGTTTGGTCCATGATATATAATTACAAGATTTAGGATTATTTTCACATATATAATAATTTCTCTTTCTTTTTGTTTTTCTAACCTGTACCTTTCCTCCACAAACAGGACATGGTACATCTATTACCTCTACAAAAGGTTTTGCATTTTTACACTCTGGATATCCTGGACATGCTAAAAATTTTCCATATTTACCATATTTTATTACCATCATTCTTCCGCATTTATCACAAGGTACGTCTGATACTTCTTCTACTAATTCGACATGTTCCAATTCTTTATCCACTTTTTCAACTGTTTTTTCAAAAGGTCCATAAAATTCTCTAATTACATCTTTCCAATTTTCTTTTCCTTCTGCAACTTCGTCAAATTCTTCTTCTATCTTAGCAGTAAATTTTACGTTTATTACATCTGGAAAGTTTTGAGTTAATAGTGTATTAACAATTTTA
>CAKNNA010000050.1 GCA_930989765.1 uncultured Clostridium sp.
TTTCTAAATGAGGAAATTAAATTAATTAACGAGGAAGAAAAGCTAATTCTATCTATTGAAAACGAAAAAATGTTAGAATATGAAAAATTTAAAGTTTCAATGGATTTTAAGGAAGTATTAGATAATTTTATACAAGAATTTGAAAGAAATATAATACCAAATAAGGGAATAGAGATGAAAGGGTATGAAATAATATCAAGTGATATTATAAAGAATATATATTTCTCTATTGAAAATTTAAGTTTTTATGATAATATTAAAAAAAAGATAGAGAGGACTAAATTATTATTATTCAAATACATAGAAGATAACCATGATGAAATCATGGAGCGCATTAGGACTCAATATCAGAAAAATAAAAATGATGATAATGTAACTAATGGAATGGAATTAGACAAATTAAATTCCATTGAAAAAGAAGTAAATAATAGTTGTAAATATAGTATAAATAAATATTTTAAGAATCTAATTCCGAATATAATTAATCTTTATATAAAATTCCTTATGGAAATGGAGAATTATATAGAACCAGAATTTTATAAATCTGTAAAATTAAAAATACAAAAAAATGTAGAGAATATAAAAAAAGGAAAGACAGAATTTGAAGATTTAAGTGCATTAATATATCTTAAATGTAAAGTATTAGGAATAGAAAATTATGAAAAATATAAACAAGTGGCAATTGATGAAGCACAGGATTATGGAGACTTTAGTTTTTATGCTTTAAAATATCTATTAAAAAATGCGACATTCAGTATATTTGGAGATTTAGCACAATCAATTTATCAATATAGAGGAATAAAGAATTGGGAAAGTGTAAGAAATAATACTTTTAATAATAATTGTGAAATAAAATATTTATTAAAAAGTTATAGGACAACGACTGAAATAATGAACTCAGCAAATAATATTAGTAGTTACATAAAATTAGATACTGCTAAGCCAGTAATAAGACATGGAGATAATGTTAATTATATTAATTATGATAATGTAGATAATCAAATTGATATAATAAAAAACATTTTAAATCAATATAAGGAAAAGAAGTATAAAACAGTAGCCATAATATGTAAGAATAATGAGGAAACTACACAGATAAAAAATAGATTACAAAAAGATAAAATTGCAGTTAATAATATAACGGATTCTGATACTCAATATTATGGGGGAATATGTACAATAACAAGTTATTTAGCAAAGGGATTAGAATTTGACGGAGTTATAGTTGCAAATGCATCAGAAAAAGAATATAGTTCTAATAAAGATATTGATATGAAATTATTATATGTTTCTATGACTAGACCATTGCATGAACTTAATATACTTTATAGAAATAATCTTGTTAAGCCATTGCAAAATGCTAAAAATTTGTAAATAAAATATTAAATAAGGGGAGAGTAAAATGAAAAAGAAAATAGCAATAATAACTATAATTGCTATTATAGTTATAGCAATTATAGGAATCATAGTTGGAAATTTAAACAATAATCATTCAAATGTAGAAAAGGAGATAACAATTAGTATATTCAATAAAGAAACTGAAAAAATATATAGTGCAGGAGTAAAAACTGAAAAAACATATTTAATTGATGTATTAAAAGAACTTAAAGAAATAAATGTAGTAACAGAAAAATCGGAGTATGGAGATTTTATAATATCTATAATGAATATAGAACAAGGTGATAATTTTTACTGGTCATATTATATAGATAACGAATATGCTACAGTAGGAGTTTCTAATTGTAAGGTAGAGGATGGAAAAACATATAATTTTAAAATAGAGAAGTTTGAAGAATAATAGGAGGAGAATATGATAAATTCATTGTTTATGTTAGGAAGTTCCTATAATAAAAATAAAATTGTATCTTGTATTTTTTTTATAGCTTGGATAGTATATATGTTAATTGGAAGTGATTTGTCATTAGGATTAACTTTTCCAATTATAAATGCAATTGTATTTATTATAATTAGTATTTCAATTAATTTTGTAAAAAACAGAAAGTTGAATACTATTTTATCTGTGTTTTCAATATTAATATGGAGTATTGTTATAGATATAATTTGTTATTTTTTATATCCTATGATGGTGTGGGAGCAGAATATTTTTTCATACATATTTCAAGGAATATTATTTAACGGAAAGTATATTTTCTATAATATCATAGCTGTTGGAATAATATCAATGATAGAAACTCTAGTTCAAAGGGCTTTTCAAAAAGAAAATATTGGTATGGTAAGAACAGATAGAAGTATTTTATAAGAAAAGGAATAGTTTACACAAAATATATAATAAAAAAGGATTAGCTATGCTAGTTCTTTTTTTATGTATCAAAATTATATTAATTAAAACTAGTTAATAAATTAATTTTCATTTAAAATTTTTTCTTATATATAGTAAAATTTTCATATAGATATGGAGTGACAAAAGCAGCAATAAGGTTTGGAGAGTGTAAAAGAACAGTATATAGATGGCGTGAAAGATATGATGGAAGTCTAGAAAGCTTGAAAGATAAGTCTAGAAAGCCACATCATCATCCAAATGAGCATACAACGGAAGAAATAAAATTAATAAGAAATTATAAGGCAAATAATAAAAAAACAGGTTTGGTAGTATTATGGATTAAATTAAGACAGGCTGGATATACAAGGACAGTACAAGGACTATATCATGTAATGAGAAGGTTAGGAATATATGAAAGGGCACCAAGTAAAAAGAAGAAATACCAGCCAACAGAATGGATTACCGGAAAATATCCAGGAGAAAAAGTGCAAGTAGATGTGAAATATGTACCAAAAGAATGTATGAGTCCAGAATTACAAGAAAAGGAGGAAAAATTTTATCAATATACAGCAATAGATGAATTTACTAGACTGAGATATACATGGTTTACTAATGAACATAGCACATATATGTCAGCAGAATTTGTAAGAAGATTGATAAAATATTTTCCATTTAAAATAGAAACAATACAAACAGATAATGGATTCGAATTCACAAACAGACTAAGTTGGAATGCATTTATGAAGAGAAAGAAGACAATGTTTGAAGAGACACTAGAAGAAAAAGGGATAAAATACAAAGTAATAAAACCGCATACACCAAAACAAAATGGAAGAGTAGAAAGAAGTCATAGAAAAGACCAAGAAAGATTTTATTATGGAAAAGTATTTTGGAGTTTAGAAGATCTAAGGAACAGAGGAGCAGATTGGAGAAAAGAATACAATAATTTTCCAATGAGACCGTTAGGATGGCTTAGTCCCAACGAGTTCCTGAAAAAATATAAAAGTCAAGGAGAATTGGTTAGAACAATATAAAGTACTCAAACCATATATTTTTCAAAAAAGTGTGACATATGATTGACTAACCTACAATCATATGCTTTATTTTTTGAAATTTGTATAGACTTTTCAAAAAAAGTGTGTTAAGATATATAAGTAATTTGCAGATGTGGCGGAACTGGCAGACGCACCAGACTCAAAATCTGGCGGGAAACCATGTGGGTTCGAGTCCCACCATCTGCACCACAAAAAATAATCATTGCTCTTTCGCGAAAAAACGAATCGACCGTAACAGGTCGATTTTTTTTCGAATAAAAGTTTGGTTTAAGTTCTTGACAAATACAAACAAATGTTTTAGAATAATAATGAAAATCAAATTATAAGGAGGAATAAAATGAAAAACTTGAAAGAATGGTGCATGGAAAATAATGAACTTAATTTATTGGAAATGTATGAGAATGGAGAAAACAAATATAGTAGTGATGAGATTGGATTTTCGTCTTCAAAGAAAGTAAATTTTAAATGTAAAAAGTGTGGACTGAAATGGCAGCAGTCATTAAATAAAATGAGTAAAAGAAAAAATAAAGAATGTCCATATTGTTTACATCATAAAGTGAGCTATATGTATAACTTCGAAAAGGAATATCCAGAGCTAGCAAAAGAATGGAATTATGAAAGAAATGAGAAAAGACCTAACGAGTACTTACCAAGTAGCGAAGAAAAAGTATGGTGGAAGTGTGAAAATAGTCATGTATGGCAAAGAAAAATATCTGATTTAGTATCTTCAATGAAAAGAAGTGTTAATATACATAAAACATTTTGTCCTGTTTGTAATAATGAAAAAGTCTCAGGTAGATATAATTTAGTAACAGAATTCCCAGATGTGGCAAGAGAATGGGATTATATTAGGAATGCCGAACTTATTCCATTAGATGTCAGTCCAAAGTCATCAAGAAAGGTATGGTGGAAATGTAAATATAATGAAGCACATATTTGGTCTGATAAAATAGCTAATCGAACAGTATTAAATAGAGCATGCCCTATATGTTCTAAAAAATTTACTATATCATTTCCATCTCGTGCAATATACTATTATTTAAAGAAAACTTTTGATGATTGCGAAATGGAATACAAAGTATTGGATAAGTATACAACAGATATTTGTATTCCATATTATAAAATTATAATAGAATATGATGGATGGTATTTTCATTCAAACGATTCTGCCAAAAAACGTGAAAACAAGAAAGATAGATTACTAAAAGAAAATGGTTATGATGTTATTAGAATAAAGGACAGAAAAGAAAAAATAGATGGAATAAAATACAAAAATAATATTATAGAATATCATTTATTAGAAAGAAAGGAAAATTTGGATGATTTAATAAAAAAAATTACTACTGGTTATAAAAGAAAAGACAAACATGTTAACTGAATATGATGTAAACATTAATAGAGATTATCAAAAAATTGAAGACTTATATTATCATATAAGAAAGGCTAATTCATTAGCAGTAAAATATCCCGAATTAGCAAAAGAATGGAGTGAAAATAATAGTATATCGGCAGATAATATCAGTACCGGAACTAGTCAAAAAGCAAAATGGATTTGCCCTAAATGTCACGAAGAATATGTAGCAACAATACATAATAGAATAAAAATGAAATCGAATTGTCCATTTTGCTCAAATAAAAAAGTAAGAGTAAATAAAGAAAATTCATTATCATATTTATATCCAGAAATAGCAAAAGAATGGGACTATGAAAAAAATGGAGAATTAAAACCAACAGAAATTACAAAGGGATCGGACAAAATGGTATGGTGGAAATGCGAAAAGGGCCATTCTTGGCAAAGTAGAGTTTATACTAGAACAGGTGGAAAATATAATTCGAAATGTCCATATTGTTCTCATAGACATTTGATTTATGAAAATTCGCTAGAAGCACGAAATCCAGTATTAAAAGAACTTTGGGATTATGAAAAAAATAATGGGAAAACACCAAAAGATTTTTCATATGCAAGTAATAAGAAAGTATGGTGGAAATGCAAAAAAGGACATTCATGGCTAACAGAACCTAATAATATAAGAAAAATAAAGTCTGAAGAAAAATGCCCTTATTGTAGGAATTTAAAATTATGTGCAGAAAATTCTTTATCAGTGATTAATAAAGAATTAAGTAGGGAATGGAATTATGAAAAAAATGAAAAATTGACCCCAGATAAAGTTCTTTCTAATTCAACCCAAAGAGTATGGTGGAAGTGTGAAAAAGGTCATGAATGGTACGCCTCGGTTTATAATAGGAATAGAGGAAATAATTGTCCAATTTGTAGAAATGACCATCGCTCAAAAGGAAATACTATTGATTGCTTTATGTAAATATGTTATAATAAATGAGATATAGACTGAGTTCTATGTCGATGACCCAGTTATCACTAATTAGTGAGAGGGGATCCTCAAGCTTCTTAGTTTTACATACAAAATAATGCAATATGCAAGGAGGATTAATCATGGTAGTATCGATGAAGTTTATTTATGCTGTTCTAACAGGAATAGAGGTAGTTGGACTAGTGCTAATTGCTGCACACATGTTTATAAGCATGAGAGGAAAGAAAAATCGAAAACTTTCATTTATAGGTTTTTGGCTTTTCTTCTTGGCAAATCTTTTCCAACTACCAATAGAGATTGCTAGTGGAGAACCTTATAAAATGACAATTGTATTGATTATCATTTCATTGTTTTCAGTAGTGTTGGAGATAGTCATAATGAATAGCAGGAAAAAGTAGATATTGCCATCCCCCGTAAGGGGGTACTTTTTTTGAGCATAAAAAATAAAGAATGGACAATTTTATGTAAATATGATACAATATTGGTGTGTAACTAGAAAAATAACATTAAAGGAGGATTCTCTATGTTACTACAATTCATTGTCGGCTTAATTTGTCTCACAATCAGCGTTTATTTCATAATGAGATTTACTTTGAGATTACAGGTTAAACGGTTTATTCAATCTGTTAATCAAATAGTAGACCTTTATTGCGCCTATGAGGTAATCGTGAAAAAAAGAATGCTTACAGGCGCTCCATTAGATTTATCTTTCGAAGATAAAAAATGGGATATCAAAGATGATGTTCAATTTGCAACTGAGTATGAAAATTTAATTGATGATGCATTATCAAGATATGAAAAAATACGATGGTTTGCAGAAACAAATGATACTTTGAAACCATATAGGGGAAAACTTTTAGCGCTAAAAAACGAAGTGGGTTTTTATAGAAGAGAGAGGCAATGAAACTAGAAAACCGGGGAACTTTTCCCGGTTTACATTATTTTAAAGTGATAATGCCAAAAAACTATTGTGAAAAGAAATTAGCTTTGATATAATTGCTAATATAATAGTTTGCAATATTTCGTAAAAAATGATATAATTAATATGTTAAGTATTAGAATAGGAGAAAGATATGAATAGTATAGAAAGAGGTTTTGAAGAATATAAATTTGTATTAGCATCTTTCAGATATGAAAAAAATTTAGAACTAGCTAAAAATGAGAATGGGATTGTAGATGAAAATAAATTACAAGAACTATTAAGAATAGAATATGAAAGAATGCTAGAATATGTGAAATCTCATTCAGCTCCAGAAAATGTTCAAAAAAACATTGAAACATTATCTAAAAGATATGAGTTAGCAAAAGATAGAAGACAAATGATATATTATGGAGAATTGAAGAGATTAATTGACTCAGAAAAATATTTAAGTGCTCAAGGCGTTGATGAAAAGAAACTTTTAAATATGGCAGCCAAAGTAAGTAAAATAGGTTATAAAGATGCAAAAAATTCTAAATTAATGATTCTTAAAGTTACGCCAAAAAATGAACCACAAAAAACAGTCAGAATAAAAAGAATAGGAACATTAGGATACAAAGTTATAAATGTAGAATCACATATTGATATGTATAGATGTGGAAAAAACATTAATGGAGTGGACAGAATTTTTACTATTTTTACTGACACTTCATTTGAAAGAGCTATTGATTTAATAAAGAAACAAAATGATGGATATCCATTAACTACAGAGGAAGAAACATATTTAGAAAAAGTTTCAGAGCAATTATCAGATAGACATTTAAGCGCTTCCCAAAGAGAATTAAATGGATATATTGGAAATGTAGAAAATGGAAAAATTACTTATGACCCAGACGAATATAATGCTTGTAGAACATATGTAAATTATATAAATAGAAATCAAGAACAAGTACAGGGAAGATAGAAATTAATAGACTGTGAACGTAACAATACACTAGTTACGATTCACAGTCATTATTATTTTTATGTTTAAAAATATTGACATATAGAAATGAAAATGGTAAGATTATAAATGTTAGACTAAACTAACAAAAAAAGAAAAAAGGGAGGAAGCGGGGGCACCTCGCATAAATATATGGAACTATTAAATATAAAAGATTTGTATGTAAATGCAGGAGATAAAGAAATATTAAAAGGACTAAATTTAACAATAAATGAAGGTGAAACACATGTTATAATGGGACCAAATGGTGCTGGTAAATCAACACTTGCTAATATTATTTTAAATAACCCAGAATACAAAATTATAGATGGAGAAATTGACTTTGAAGGAGAAAATATAAATGACTTGAAAACAGACGAAAGAGCTAGAAAAGGTATTTTTATGTCATTTCAAACTCCAGAAGAAGTACCAGGAATTTCAGTTATGAATTTTATAAAAGCAGCAAAATCAGCTCAAGAAAAAGAAATGATAAAAATTTTTGCATTTAAAAAGGAATTAGAAGAAAATATGCAAAAATTAGATATGAAAGCAGGATATGGCACTAGAGATTTGAATGTAGGATTTTCAGGTGGAGAAAAGAAAAAGAATGAAATCTTACAAATGTTAATGCTTAAACCAAAGCTAGCAATACTAGATGAAACAGATTCAGGACTAGATGTTGATGCAATTAAAACTGTATCAAAGGGTATCAAAATGTACAAAAATGATAAAAATGCAGTTTTAATAATTACGCACTCTACAAAAATATTACAAGGTTTAAATGTAGATTATGTACATATATTAGTAGATGGAAAAATAGTAAAAACTGCAAAAGCAGATTTAGCGAGTGAAATTGAAAAAGAAGG
>CAKNNA010000051.1 GCA_930989765.1 uncultured Clostridium sp.
ATTTAGGAGTAGAACCAATGAATGATTGGTTGTTATCTAAATTATTTACAATTATAAATGAAAGAATAATAAATGAGCTACCATTTATTATAACAACAAATTATGATATGGAAGCTTTAAAACAAAGATTAAGCATACCAAACAAAGTATGTAAAACAACAGATTCTATAATATCAAGATTATCTAATATGTGCTATAGAGTGGAATGCAAGGGGAAAAGATTATAGAATATAAAATTCGAAAATAATGTAGCTATTTATAGTGATGGAATATAAATTGGATGGATAATAAAAAAATAGCTAGAAGGGAGGTAAAATGTTTGAAAGAGGAATTGCAACATATGATAGAAATAACTTTAGAAAAAGATTAAGTGAGTTTTTAGATGTTGCAAATAAATATATGCAGGATGATATAAATGAACACAATATTTATCAAGTTTTATACAGAACAGAATTATTTAGAAATGCGATATATAAATGTATAAAGCTAAAAAGACCATTGATAGGAGAAGAACCTTTGCCAGGAAAAGAAGATGGCATTAGTCAGTATGAAAGTGAATATTCAAATAAAATCTTAAAAATAAAGATACATGAATTATTGCCACCAGTAAGAACACCCTATAATAATAAAAGATTAGAAAACACTTGCCAAGTAATAGGTGAAAAGTATAAAGGTTTATTTACTAATAGAGAAGTTATTATAAGAGTGCAAGTAAGTGTGCCAAGAAATAATTGGGATATAGATAATAGAGATTTAAGATACATTTTTAATGGATTTGTTTATGGCGGACTTATTACAGATGATAATATTAAGTATGTAAGTTATATGTTAGAAGGAATTAATGACAGAGAAAATTATATAAAAATATTTATTGGAGAAAAAAGAAATATTCAAAATATTTGTAATATAAATCCAAAAGAATATTTTGAAAAAGTGTGATTATTCTCAAAGTTTAAAATATGCAATTAGTCGCACTTTTGAGGCTTTTAAAAAATCACACTTTTTAATAAACATAGAAATACTTAAAAATAAAGAAAAACGAATATTTTAAATATTAAAAAATTGTACATAGGTAGGGAATATGTAATGAAAATCACATATAAATACATGTAAGGGCGACTGGAGGCATAAGATGGTAATCTTGTGCCTTCTGTCGAATAGAAGTAAGTTGGAAGATAGATAGAAATGTAAAAAAGGTAGGAGGTGATTTAAGTGGAGAAGGAAAAGAGAATATGTTTAAGAAATAGAGATTTTAATTTTATAATGTATTTAGCTGAATATGGAATTATCACAAATGAAAATGTTAAATTATTTTATGATTCAAAATACTATTATAAAAATAGATTAGCAAGTTTAGCAAAGGGTGAGTTTGTAGAACGATTATATGGAAAAGTTGTATTAGGAAGAAAAGGAAAAAGCTATTTAAATAAAATAGGATTAGGTTATAGAAATATAAATAGAAATGAAACTTATAAAAAGAGAATGGAAAGAATTAGCGATGTTTCTTGTAAAGTACAATTATCTGGATGGTACTTTGAGCCAAGTTGGAGGTGTAGTGTAAACACTTATACAAAAAGAGGTAATAGATTTATAGGTGTTATGTCGAGAGAAAAAAGATGGTGGCAAGAATCTGATGAGGATTTTTACAAAAGATCTTATATAGTCTATTTCCTACATAAAGATATTACACCAAGAGAACTAAAGTACATAGACAAAGAATTAGAAAGAAATAAAAATGATTTTAAAGGTGCAATTATATTTATAGAAGATGAATGGCTCCTAAACCATCCAAAATTTACAAATATAAATTTTAGTGAGAATTATATAATTCTATATAAAAAAGAAATATGGGATATATTCAAAAAAATTTTAGATGAAGATTATATGAAAAATAGGATAATTAATATATTTGGAGAAGATATTTATAGAGTAAAAGGATACATATACGAAATATATTGCAAAAAGGAAGATAATTTATATACATATATTTTTCCAATGCCCTTTGCTGATTTTTGTATTATGGATTGGATTAATGAGATGGTAGATAGTAGCCTATTTAGTAATACTAGATTTAAGGTTGTTTGCAATGATTTTGGCTTAGGAGAAGTTAGAAAGGTTTTGAAAGCTGAGGTTGATGTAATTTGTATTATATAAAAGTAAAATGAATTTTGAAAAATATAAAATATATTATCTCATTCTTGAGAAAAAAAGTATTTTGTGATATAAAATGTAATAAATAGTATTATAATGTATTAATTTAGGAAAGGATTGTGTAAAATGAAGAAAAAGTAGGGAAAGAATATATATTTTTACAAACCTATCATTTCCTAAATATGTAAAAATATGATATACAGATGATGGATTAATGTTATATTAGTTAGAACATAGGCTAGAAAAGAAAATATGTAATAATAAGGGAGTAAAATAATGCAAAAGTTTAATGAAGATACAAGGGTTAAAATACCAGCAACAATACAATTTTTAAAAATAGGATATAATTATCAATCATTAAAGGACGATAAACTTGATTTAGACTTTAATACTAAAATTTTTATTAATAGATTTAAGCCAGCAATTGAAAAGATTAATCACAGGAAAATATCTTATGATGAGATAAAGCAGTTATTAGATGAGATAAATAATTTAATAAGAAATAATGATTTAGGAAAAGAATTTTATTATAGATTAATAAATCCTCAAGACAAATTGAGACTTATAGATTTTGATAATATAGAAAATAACGATTTTGCGATAGTTGATGAATTACCATTTAGTATTACTCCAGATTCAGATGTAGGATCTTTTAGACCCGATATTAATGTGTTAATAAATGGAATACCTTTAGCATTTTTAGAAGTTAAAAAACCTAATAATGAGGGTGGTATTCAAAAGGAATTTAAAAGAATGATAAATGATAGATTAAAAAATGGTGCATTTAAAAAATATTTTAATCTTATTCAAATTGTCTCATTCTCAAATAATATGGAATACGAAGATTCAGATGAAGCAGAAGATGTTAGGGCTGGATCATTTTATACAACACCAAATGGAAATAATACTAGTTTTTCTTTTTTTAGAGAAGATGACGAATTATATAATTTGAAATATGATTATAAAGAAATTAGTGAGGAAGAAATAAAGAATATAACTAAAGATTTAGGTTATGATAAAAAAGTTTGTGATACTGATGAATTTAAAGAGAATTTAAAAAATACAACACCTTGTAATAGTTTTATTACGTCAGTATTTGATAAAGAAAGAATATTATATTTTTTATATTATGGAATATTATATGTAAATGAAAAAGTTCCACAAAAGCAAATTATGAGATATCCTCAATTTTTTGCAACAAGGAAAATTATAGATAGACTTGAAAGTGGAGGAAAAGGCGGAATTATTTGGCATACTCAAGGAAGTGGAAAAACAGCATTAGCAGCATATAGTAATAGAATTATAAGAGATTACTATGCAAAGAAAAATATTGTTGCTAGATTTTTCTTTGTAGTTGATAGGATAGATTTATTAAGGCAAGCTAGTTCGGAGTTTGAAAGTAGAGGATTTAGTGTTATTAATTGTAATAATAAATCTGAATTTTCTAATGAGTTAAATAAATCACTTTCAACAAAAAATTTAAATGATTCTATAGGAGAATATTGTGTTGTAAATATACAAAAATTTGAGGGAGAAATGCCTAATGCAAAAAATGATTATAATGCAAATGTTCAAAGAGTATTTTTCGTAGATGAAGCCCATAGAAGTTATTCTAAAAATGGAGAGTTCTTTAAAAATTTGATGATATGTGATGCAAATGGTATATATATTGCTTTAACAGGAACACCATTACTTTCAAAAAAAGAACGTTCAAATTTGAAATTTGGAGATTATATACATAAATACTTTTATGATAAGTCTATTGCAGATGGTTATACGCTAAGAATAAAAAAAGAAGATATAGATACTGTTGCTAAAAAAGAAATAAAACAAAATCTCGATATTGAAGATAACCAATTAGAGAATAAGGATGTGTATGAATCAGATGCTTATATATCAGCTTTAGGAAAATTTATTGAGAGAGATTTTAAAAATTTTAGATTTCAAAATACGGATAATACAATAGGTGGAATGATTGTTTGTAGAACAAATGAACAGGCCAGAAAAGTACATAAATGGTTTGAGAAAAATTCAGAATTAAAAACAGGGTTAGTTATTACAGATACATCTGATCCTACACAAAGTAAAATTAATAAAGAAAATCAGTTAAACTTCAGAAATGATACTTTTCCGGATTTATTAGTTGTTAATCTAATGCTTACTACAGGATATGATGTAAAGAGATTAAAGAAAATGTATTTATTAAGAGGACCCCATGCACAGAATCTTTTACAGACAATATCAAGAGTTAATAGACCATATAAATCACCAAATGGAAAAATTTATAGATATGGTTATATAGTTGATTTTGTTGATATAGAGCAGGAGTATAATAATACAATAGAAGCATATATAAAAGAACTTGAAGCCGATATGAATGATAACGGAGAAAATGAAGGATCTTTATCTGGACTTGTTGTTGGAATAGATGATATTAATAAAAAATATCAAAAATATTTAGAAGATTTAAAAGATATTATAGAAGATATAGATAATCTTGAAAGATTTTCAAAAAAATTAACAAATTTAAATAGAGAAGCTTTGCTAAAAATTAGAAGATTACTAAATGGAATTAGAGATTGTGAAACTGAATTTATTATTTCAAGAGTAAAGGATAAATATATATCAGCAGAAGAGTCAGAAAAATATAAAGCATTAAGAAAGGCTACTCAGGAAAGGATTGATTTTATAAATTTATCTTCTGATACTGTTGGTATGATGGATGTGATTTCAAATGAAGAAGTAGTAGAGATATTATATAATTTTATAAAAACAAAAATAACAATATTAGACTTATCAAAACTAGATATTGAGAGTGATCCAAGAATAAGAGATTTTGTAGATACAGCGACAGAGATTCAGAGAGTAATAAAAGACAATAAAAACAAAGAAGATATTCAAGTTAGAAAGCTTAATGAACTATTGGAAGAAGTATTTAATAAATTAAATATATCAGACTTAGACAATATGGATGAACTAACAGAGCAATTAAAGGAAGCACTAGAAAAAGCTAAAGAAATAAATGAAAAAAATGATGAACTTTCAAATACCTATGGTGGTAATTTTGCTTTTGTTAAAACATATCAAGATTTAACAGAAAATGAAGATATAGATCAATCAATAATAAAAAGAGTATTGAGAATTATCTATGAGGAAATTGCAAATTTTTATGATACAGATATTTTTCTGGTACAAGGTAAGAAGAATTTTGTAGATTCAGTTAAGCAAAAGATAACAATAAAATTATTTCAGGAAGGATTATTCGAAAAAATTAGTAGCATATATGATCAAATGTTAAATGATTTATATAAAAATATTCAATTATATAAATAGGAGAGTAAGTAAATGGAACAAATAGTAACACAATTAGAAAATAAAATAAAAGAAATGATAGATGAGCTTAAAGGTCTATGCCAAACAAATGGACTATCAAATCAAGCTAGTGAAGAAGTAGTTATAACATCAGTATTTCTATATAAGTTCCTAAATGATAAATTTATGGCTAATTTAAACGATTTTTCAGAAAAAACGGGAATGTTATTAGAAACAATATTAAAAAATGAACATCAAGAGTTGATAGTCTTTTACAATACATATCCTCAAGATGTAGCTTTTAAATATGAAGATACAATTGAATACTTAATTAATAAAAGTACAAATGATAAATTTTATGAATTGTTTGATGATGCATTGGAAAGGATTTCTAATTATCCAGAAAATGATGAATTCAGTATTGATACTGCAGATGGAGGAAGAAAACCACTATTTACAAGAATAACTGAAAATGTTGAAGCTTCAAAGAGAAATAATTTTGCAAAAAATATTTTTGGAATAATAAGTCAAGATAAATTTTCATTTGGAGAAGCATTTAAAAATAACTTTGATTTTTATAGTGCAATATTTGAATATCTAATAAAAGATTATAATGTTGCAAGTGGCGTTTATGCTGAATATTTTACACCTCAAGTTATTTCAAGTACAATTGCTAAAATATTAGTAAATATGTCTCCAGTAGAAGATAAAATATATGAGGTATATGATCCAGCTGCAGGTTCTGGTTCACTTGTCTTACATTTAGCAAATGAACTTGGAAAAGGAAAATTTGGGGATAAAGCTCAAGTTTATACACAAGATATTTCAAATAAGTCGTCAAGATTTTTAAGAATTAATATGATATTAAATGGATTGACAAATAGTTTGGATAATATAATTGAGGGAGATACACTTTTAAATCCATCGCATTATAAATTACCATATAATCCAGATAGTGGGCTAAAGCAATTTGATTATATAACTGCTAATCCACCTTTTAAGACAGACTTTTCTTCAACTAGAGACGCAATAGAAAGAAGATGGAGTGATACAGATAGATTTTTTGCAGGAATACCAAAAATTCCAAACAAAGATAAGAAAAAAATGGCTATATATTTATGTTTTATTCAACATATTCTATACAGTTTGAAAGATGATGGAAAAGCTGCAATTGTTGTGCCAACAGGTTTTTTAACAGCTCAAAGTAAAATAGAAAAAGCAATAAGAACTAAACTCATTGATAACAAATGGCTAAAAGGTGTTATTTCAATGCCAAGCAATATATTTGCAAATACTGGAACCAATGTATCTGTTTTATTTATCGATAAAGTAAATAAATCAGAAAAAGTAATATTGATAGATGCTTCTAATTTAGGAAGTAAAGTTAAAGAGGGAAAAAATCAGAAAACCGTATTATCAAATGATGAAATAAAGAAAATTGAAGACACTTTTATTAATCAGGAAGCAATTGATGATTTTAGTGTTTTAGTTTCATTTGATGAAATAAAAGAAAAAAATTATTCATTTAGTGCAGGACAATATTTTGAAATAAAAATAGAATATGTAGAAATGACCAAAGAGGAATTTGAAAATAAAATTAATTATTATAAAAATGAGTTAAATGAACTATTTGAAAAAAATAAAATATTAGAACAAGAAATAAAAGATAATTTGGAGAAATTGAAATATGAATAAGTGTTTTTTGAAAGATATTGCTCAAATTGATATTAGTAGTGTGGACAAAAAGGTAAAAGAAAACGAAATTTCTATAAAGTTATGCAATTTTACAGATGTATATAACAATTGGGCCATTACCGAAAGAATGTATAATAATTTTATGAACGCAACTGCAAATAGAAGTGAAATAGAAAGGTACAAATTAAAAAAAGGTATGATTGCAATAACAAAAGATAGTGAAAAAAAAGAAGATATAGGAATGTCAAGCTATATAGCAGATTCGTTTGATGATGTTATTTTGGGATATCATACAGCATTAATTAATCCTTATAGTAAAAATGTGGATAGTAAATATTTGAATGCTTACCTAAATTCATATATTGCTAGAAAATATTTTTCAAAGTCTGCTAGTGGAAGTGGTCAAAGATATACATTAACTATAGATATTATCAAAAAATTACCATTATATTTACCATCTCTAGACATACAAAAGAAAATTGGTAATTTATTATCAAATATTGATAGAAAAATAGAGATTAATTATCAGATAAATAATAATTTAGAAGAATTAATGAAAACAATTTATCAAAGATGGTTTATTGAATTTGAATTTCCTAATGAAGAAGGAAAACCATATAAATCTAATGGTGGTAAATTATATTATAATGATAAGTTAAAACATAAAATCCCAGGAAATTGGGGTGTTAATGAATTAATAGAAGTTGCCGATATATATCAACCCAAAACTATACCAATTGATGAGTTGAAAGAAGATGGAAAATATAATGTATATGGTGCTAATGGTATAATTGGAAAGTACGATTTATATAATCATGAAGAAAATGAAATAGCAGTTTGTTGTAGAGGAGCAGGATGTGGAAAATATATAATGACTCAGCCTTTTTCATGGATTACAGGAAATGCAATGGTTATTAAGCCAAAATTAGAAGTTGACCTAAAAGAATATATTTATTATAAGTTAGATGATAAAGATATTTTGAATTACGTTACAGGCTCAGCACAGCCACAAATTACAAGAACTAATATAGAAAATATGAAAATAATGATTCCAGATAAAGCTATAATAAATAAGTTTAATAGTCTAGCTAAAGAAATTCGTAAGAATATAATTAATTTAATAAAAGAAAATCAAAGATTAGATTCATTAAAAAAATTCATATTACCTCTTTTAATAAATGGACAAATAAATGTCGATGATATAGAAATTTAGTC
>CAKNNA010000052.1 GCA_930989765.1 uncultured Clostridium sp.
AATTGTAACCTTAAATCATATTTTTAAAGATAATTCATATACTGTAATTAAGTCGGAGGACAGTATATGTTAAAAAATAAAAATATAAAAAGAATTACAATTATTACTTGTTGTGTTTTCTTATCAGTATTTTTTTATTCTGCTAGGAGACTAAAACCTGTTGAAATTGTGCCAGTAATGTCATTACCAGTTACGAATAAAGTTATAATACTTGATGCTGGACATGGAACACCGGACGAAGGCGCAGAAAGTACATCTGGAACATTAGAAGCACCGCTAAACTTAAAAATTACTTTGAAAATTCAAAAATTATTAGAAAGTAGTGGAGCCACAGTTATTCTTACTAGGTCAGATGATAATTCAATTTATGAAATAGATTCTAAAACAATTGCGCAGAAAAAGGTTTCAGATATAAAAAATAGAGTAAAAATAGGAAATAATTCTTCAGCAGATGTATTTGTTTCTATACATTTAAACAAAATTTCAGATAGTAGTTATTCTGGTTGGCAAACATTTTATAAAAATGGTAATGAAGACTCTAAAAAATTAGCAACTAGTATACAGTTAAGCTTAAACTCATCTATTTCAAATAATAACAAGAGGACACCTCATACATTAAACACAGTATATATTATGAAGAATGTAGAGATTCCAATTACAATTGTGGAATGTGGATTTTTATCGAATCCAGAGGAAGAAAAAAAATTACAAACTGATGAATATCAAGAAAAACTGGCTTGGGGTATTTATAACGGGATAATGGATTATTTTGAAGACTAAAGATATAAAATTACAATTTACAACTATTATAATTTCTTAAAATTGTATATTTGAACTTTTAGTTCCTTGCGGTCGCTGCTCAAATTCTACGAATTTGCCAGCTCCAAACGCACTTCGCTGGAAATCCTTCCAGCTCGTTTGAACGCTTACGCGGAACTGTAAAGTTTCAAATATACAATTTTAGAAAGATAATAATCGCTGTAAATTGTAATAGTATAAAAAAGTTGTCGAAATTTGTCGACGACTTTTACTTTACAAATAATGGAAATTATATTATAATATTTTTGTTCATTCAAAATGTTTTATTTCAAATTTAATTCTTAAAAATTTTCCAAAAGGAGAAAAATGAAAATAATTAAAAAAGAGGATAGTAATTATCCAAAAAGTTTACTAAATATACCAAACTCACCACAAATGTTGTATGTAGAAGGGAATGAAGAACTATTAAATACGCAAGCAATAGCAATTGTGGGAACAAGGAAGCCTACAGAATATGGGAAAAAAGTTGCAAAAGAATTTGCGCAAAAATTATCTGAAAATAATATTTGTATAATTAGTGGATTGGCAGAAGGAATAGACACGTATGCACATTTGGGGGCAAAATCAGAAAAAGGAAAAACAATAGCAGTATTAGGAAGTGGATTTAATAATATATATCCGAAACAAAACTTACAGCTATATAATGAAATATTAGAAGAAGGAGGGTGTATAATCTCCGAATATGAGCCAAAAGAAGAAGCAAAATCAGAAAATTTTCCTATGAGAAATAGAATAATAAGTGGCCTTGCAATGGGTGTACTTATAGTTGAAGCTAGGTATAGAAGCGGAAGTGCAATTACTGCAAGATATGCAAATATGCAAAGGAAAGAAGTATTTTGTGTGCCTAGGGATATAGATAAAAAAACAGGCTACCTTCCAAATGAATTTATAAAAAATGGAGCTCATTTGGTAATGTCATATGAAGACATACTAGAATACTTTCCAAAGCCTAAAGAAAACGCAAATATAGCAGAAGAATATGTAGAAATATACCAGTATATAGGAGATATTCCAATAAGTGTTGATGAAATATGTAGATTAACAAATCTTTCAATTGCAGGAGTAAATGAAAGACTTATGCTTATGGAAATAGAAGGATTAATAAAAAATGTTCCAGGAGGATATATAAAAATTTAATGTTATCAATAATAAAAAGTATGTCATTACAAGGTTTAGAAGGATATCTAATAAATGTAGAAGTTGATGTATCAAGGGGGATGCCTAATTGGGATATAGTTGGGCTTCCAGATACCAGTGTTAATGAAGCGAAAGAAAGGGTAAGAATAGCCATAAAAAATTCAGGATATGAATTTCAAGCTAAGAAAATAGTTGTGAACTTAGCTCCAGCAAACACAAGAAAAGAAGGTTCATTATTAGACTTACCAATGGCGGTAGGAATATTAATAAACTTTGGCGAAATCAAATTTCAAAATCTTAAAGATACAATAATTATTGGAGAATTATCATTAGACGGAAAAATAAATAAAGTGAATGGAGTGTTGCCTATATGTATGGAAGCAAAAAAGATAGGAATAAAAAGAATAATATTACCAAAAGAAAATATATTAGAAGCAGGAATAGTTCAAGACTTAGAAATTATTGGAGTAGAGAATCTAAGGCAAGTAGTAAGCTATCTAAATGGAAATCTAAAGATAAAAAGTACGCAAATAAATATACAAAATACATTCAATAATAAAGAAAAATATGATTTAGATTTCTCAGAGGTAAAAGGCCAAGAAAATATTAAAAGAGCATTAGAAATAGCAGCAGCAGGAGGACATAATTGTTTACTAATAGGTAGTCCAGGAGCTCGGAAAAACAATGATGGCGAGAAGATTACCAACAATATTACCAGATTTAAGCATAGAAGAAGCATTAGAAATTACAAAAATACATAGTATTGCAGGACTCATAGAGAAAAATGTCTCAATAGTAAATCTAAGACCATATAGATCTCCACATCATACTATATCTATTAGCTCATTAGTTGGAGGAGGAAAAATTCCAAAACCAGGAGAAATAAGTTTAGCACACCATGGAGTGTTGTTTTTAGATGAATTCACTGAATTTAATAAAAATACATTGGAAGTTTTAAGAGGACCATTAGAAGATAAAAAAGTAACAATAAGTAGAGTAAATGCAACTTTAACATATCCAGCAAATTTTATGTTGGTAGCTGCAATGAATCCGTGTCCATGTGGATATTATGGATCTAAAGAAAAGGAATGCACATGTACACCAGAAGCAATAAATAAATACTTAGGAAAAATTAGTGGTCCATTACTTGATAGAATAGATATACAAATAGAAGTAATGCCAGTAAAATATCAAAAATTAGAAGAAAATAAAAAAATAGAAACATCAGAAGAAATAAGAAAAAGAGTTAATAAGGCAAGAAGTATACAAATAAAAAGATATAAAAATCAAGGAATATATTCTAATTCAGAGCTAACAGCAAAACTAATAAACATTCATTGTGTGCTAGATGAACCATCTAAAAAATTAATGGAAAATGTATTTGATAAATTAAAATTGACTGCAAGAGCATATCATAGAATACTAAAAGTAGCTAGAACAATTGCAGATTTAGATGAACAAAAAAATATACAGATGAAACATATAGCAGAAGCTATACAGTATAGAAGTTTAGATAAAAAATATTTAATGAGTTAGGAGAAAAGATGTACGAAAATCGTGAAATAGGAAATTTGGGAGAAAATATAGCAGCAAAATATTTAGAAAGTTCAGGATATCATATATTAGATAGGAACTTTAGGGCAAGACAAGGTGAACTCGATATAATTGCAGTAGATAATGATGAGTTAGTTTTTGTAGAAGTAAAAACAAGAACAAATGGAACGTATGGTAGACCTGTAGATGCCATAAATAGAGTTAAACAAAGTCATATAAAAGATACCGCAAAATATTATATTTATAAAAATCACCTTGAAGATTGTTATGTCAGAATTGATGCAATAGAAGTATATGATACACATGACAAGATTCTGATAAATCATATAAAAAATATTATATGAGAAACTATATTAAAATGAAAAGTTCCTTGCATTTAAAGCAAGGAACAAAAACTCTAAATATCAAAAATTATAGCATCCTGTATTTAAAATATAATGAGAATACTATAAAAATTTAAAAACTTCCTCTGGATATAAAATCTTTTTTCTATTTTTAAATTCATCAATATCTATCCATTTTGCTTTACTCTCACCGTGGTCATCAATAACTGTATATTCATTTTTATAATATTCATCAGGAATACTAATATTATAGTATAAAACTAATTCATGAGCATTTTTACCATTATGAATGAAAATGTTTTCAGAAACGCCTAGGAAATTATTTATGTTTATATTAACACTAATTTCCTCTGAAAACTCTCTTTTTAAAGCATCTTCACTCTTCTCCAGGAATTCAATTCCTCCACCTAAACATCTGTAAAAAGTTTGCTTTTTAACATTATCATAACCTTCACTGACTAATAGCTTGTTATCTTTTGTTGCAAGCCCTAAAACAATTGGCCTTATTTCCTTGTACTTATTCATATAAAAATCACTCCTTATCTTTTATTGTATAAAAAAACATGTATTAAGTCAATAAAAAAATTATGTGGTTAATCTTTTAGAAACAACTCTATTTTGCATTACTTATTATTCACTTCTTTGTATGGTATGTAAGATTTCTTTTATAGACTGAATTTTCTCTTTATCTTCAATGTAATTAAGTCTAGGTTTTACAAAATTGCTCGAACCTCGTTTTTCATAGCTGTAACGAGGAATCAACTGTATATGAAAGTGATTCATTGGACCATCACACATTGTACAAAGATATATGCTTTCAGCATGATAGACTTTCTTTAAGATTTGCATCATGATTTTGGCAAATACAAAAATAGGGCTACATAAGTCATCTGGAATTTCCAACATATCTTTATAGTGTTTTTTAGATAAAATTGCAACATGCCCAGGAGATCTAGGATTGCCAACAAAAAAGCACTCAAATTCGTCATTTGTAAATAAAGTTTTATCACTTTTATCTCCGTAAATACAGTTATTATTATCTCTATCATAGCAAGTAGAACATATACCTAAATCAGTTAATATTGCAGGAGATAAAGTTCCTCCGTTATTTAATAAATCGTTTATAGGTCTTTTAATTGTATTCCATTTTTCTTTCAAATAATTATCAGATAGAAAATTTTCCACTTCATCCAAAGTGACTAATTTTAAATTACTTGTTGCGTTTGTAACGGTTGGATTATTGTCTATAGATATATATATGCTACATTCATGGAGCTGATTAGAAGAAGTTAAATATTGAAAAATAAAAATTGGTTGAGTTAATAATAAATGATTATCTTTTAAAGTTTTTTCTTTGGTTATTCTAACTGCACAATCTTGTGCTGTTTCTTTATTCTTAACTGTGCCTATAGGAAAAGTTAGGTGACCTGAGTTTTAAGTATATACCAAGGCAATTTGTTTTGTCCTTAAGTTTAATAGAATGGTTCCGGCTTCATTTATTCTCATAATAAATCCTCCAAAAGAATTTTAACATATTTTTGATGGTAAGACAAGAGTCGAATTTAATAATGATAAATAATTTATGAAAGAAATGTGATGTACAAAAGAAAATTCTACTTTCATAAACAAATGAAAATAAATTGATTAAAAATATAAGGAGTCTCATATGGGAACATATTTAAGTTGTGGTATTGCAAAAACAATAAATGTAAAAAAGAAAGGATATACTAAAGAAGTAATATTAGAGAAACTCGGAAAGTCAGTAAATTTAGATATTTATGATAAGCCTGAGGAAACAGAGGATTATTTAATATTTGAACTAAAAAAAGATATTATGGAAAAATATGCTGTGGAATTTATCAAAGAACAATTAAATATAGCTAAGTAGAATTCTACAGAAGCAGAAAGAATGAGAAATTATATTAAAGATTTGGTAAATAAAAAATATAATGAATTTATGGAAATAACAGAAGCTAAAAGGTATCATAATTTTCATTTATAGATGAAAATGTATTTAGTAATGATGTTTCTTATATTTCAGATGATTTTGATATAATTGTTGATATTATTATGTATGCACTAGAAGGAGAAGTTATAATGGAATGTTATAATATTATTTTTAGGTATTTTAGAAACTTGATTATTAAAAATAACACAAACCCAATAAAGACAGCAGCAGTTGTTTCGTTGGTATGGTAAGAAATAAGAATATAATGATAATAAAGATAAAACGGAACTCATAACCCGAAGGTCGTAAGTTCGAGTCTTACCCCCGCAACCACTGAAATGCCTCTGTTAAAGCAATTTACAGAGGATTTTTTATTACTTGGAAAAATCCATTTAAGACCATTAAAAACCGTTAAAAAGCATTAAAATTTATTTCATAAAGGGTAAATAAAGGGTATAAAATAATGTAATTTAATATTGAAAAATCAAGGGCTTCAGCAATCGCTGAAGTTATTTTTTTGGAGGTTTTTATGGAAAAAGAAAAATTTAATAGTTTAATTAATGAGATAAATAAAATTGCAAGATTAAATATTTTACAGTATAAAATAGAAAAGATTGTAGAAGAATACGATGAATTTATAGAAGATTTTTACTTTATAGAATGGCTTAGATTATCAACAAATAATTATACAGAAAAAGAAGAGTTAAATAATACATTAGAGCTATTTGAGGAATTACTAGAAGAAATAGAAATTGCTATATTTAATGATAAAGATAAATTAAATAATATTTGTATTTCTTTACTAACTTACAATAAAAAAGATATAGGAAAAATAATTAATAATATTGAAAATTATAGTAATGAATATATTATAAATTTAATTTTAGATTTTGCAGACAATAATTTTTATGAAATAGATGCACAATACTTTGTCCTTGAATTAGAGAAATTACTTCAAGGAGGATTGGCAGATGACAAAACAAGAATGTAAAAAGATAGAATTTTACTTATATAACTACAATAGAATAAACCTTTTAATTAAAGAAAGAGAAATGCAAATAATAGATTCAATAAATGTTTCAAGTAGAAGTTGGATAAAATCATTAAAGGGCATAGGAAATACAACAGAAGATCAAGTAATAAAATTAATAGAAGATAATTTAATTAAGGAATATAAGCAATGGCAAGTATTTATAAAAAAGATACTTGCTTTTTTATATGAGTATAAACCTTTGTATTACAAATACTTAAAATTAAAATATCTTTTAGAAAAAGATAATAAAGAAATTATGAGAGTTCTTAAAATTAATTTTGAACAATTAAAAATATTAAGAACAAAGTTATTAACCTTTATATATAAAAATGGAAATAAGGGCAAATTTGAATTAAATATGGAGGAATAAAATATGTTTTGGTTAGGATTAATTATAGGATTATTAATAGGAGCAAATTTAAGCTTATTATTATATGCTTGTATAATAGCAGGAAAGGAAAGTGATAGGAGAAGTGGACATACAGAATGAAATAAATAGAATAGGTTATTTTGCTGTAATTCCTGCAACAGTATTATTTAATAATGAATTGAAACCTAATGAAAAATTGCTTTATGCACTTATAACAGCACTTTCTAATAAGGAAGGATATTGTTATGCAAGTAATAAATATCTAGGAGAAAAGTTAGGAGTAGATCATAAAACAGTTTCAAGATGGATTGCGAATTTAAGAAAGTATAATTATTTAGTTATAGATATAATTAGAAATGAGCAACAAGAGATTATTCAAAGGAAGATATATCCAAACGACATACCCTATCTATCAAAAAATCACTACCCCTATATATTAAATAATCAACAGGGTAGTGATGAAAAGATAGAAGATAATAATATAAACTATAATAATATAAATACACACACAGTTAGCAAAGAAAAATTTTTAGATAATGTATATTTATATAATTATGAATATAAAGAATTAGTGAATTTATATGGAGAAACAAAGGCAAATAAATGTATAGAAGAGCTTTCTTTATATAAAAAATCTAAAGGCATAGAATATAAAAGCGATTTTGCAACAATTAAAAGATGGGTAATATTAAGAGTTGAGGAAATAGAGCAAAGACAAACAAAGCAGAAAAATAATACAAAGAATATAAGCACTAATTTTGAACAAAGGAAATATCCAAAAGAATTTTTTGATAGTTTATATGAGAATATTCCATCTAAATCTTCTCCTGAAGCTGAAGAAGATGATGAAATGGATTTAGATATGTAACACAACTAAATGTTGTGATTTTTTGTTTTAGGAGGTACAAAGTTGGTAACTAAAAAAGTAAAAAAGATAATCAGAAAAAAATTATATGAATATCCAATATATGATAGATTAATAAATGAACTGGAACTTGAAAAAGATACAACAGAAGGAAGAGATATTAATTCTTCAATAAGAAGTAAGAACAAAATTAATAGAGGGATAGAATCGCAAGTTATAAAAAACATAAGTATAGATAATAAAATAAAGGAATATAAGCAATGGAAAGAATT
>CAKNNA010000053.1 GCA_930989765.1 uncultured Clostridium sp.
CTGTCGTACAAAAAAGACTGTCATTACTGACAATCTTTTTGGTAAATTACTATTTATTATAATAAAATTCTTTTATAGTGTTAGCAAATTCTTTTGGTGTATCAATATTAATTTCATGTCCTGCACCTTTTATAATTTTTATTTTACTATTTTTTATATTGCTACTTAATTGTTTTGCACTTTCAATATTCACATTATCTTTTTCACCACATATTATTAATGTATTACATTGTATTTTTGATACTTTAGATTTAATATTTAGTTCTGATAGTGAATTACTTAATTCTATAAAATTATTTTTTGAAATACCTATGTTTTCAAAATTCTTTTTAGGCATAAACTTAAAAACAAAATTTTGAAATTTTAATAACTTTTTTGGTAATTCATATGGTGTTCCGCTAAGAATGATAGAATTTACTTTTTGTGGATATTCTACGGCATACTCAATAGCAAGTATTCCTCCGAGCGAAAGACCAACTAAATTTATTTTTTCTTTAAAACCATTGCAATAATCTGCAAAAGCTCTATATAAATTATCATAATTTAACTGATAATTTTTAGCAATTTCAAACACATTAGGTGTTTGAACATCAATATTATCTTCATTTAGTATAGTTTTTACTTTATCCCAACTTGATTCATTTTGTCCCATTCCATGAATTAATATATTTATCACTTTTATATCTCCTATTTTTCATTTCTTACAAAAACATTTAATACATCACCATATTTAGTAAGCGCTTTTCCTATATCGCCATTCTTTGAACTCATACTAAAAATATAATCCCCAATAATATTACTAAAAGATTTAATTTCATCTTTTGAATATTCTCTATTTTCACTTTTTATTCCTATTTCTTGTAATAATTCTTTATTTTTCTTGGATAAATCATTTTCTAAATTCATTTTTTGGTCTCTCCTTTTATTGTTTTATATATGAAAAATATATCATAATAAATTACTTTTTTCAACAAAAAACTAGCAGAAAAAGTTTTTCTGCTAGTCATTATCTTCAAAATAGCTTTTAAGTGTAGAAATAAACTTTAAATATATTTTAAGTTCTTTTTTAGTACTATTATCTAAAAAATTATCTATTGTTTTTCTTGTTGTTAAATTTTTTGTTTCGCTATTTCCATACAAAATATAATCTGTAGTTGTCCCTGTTGCACTGCATATTTTATTTAAAGCTTTAATGCTGATATCTAGTGTGCCTGTTTCTAATTTTCCTAGATGATTTTCTGATAAACCACATCTTTCGGCAAATAATTGTCTTGATTCATGGTAAATTTCTTCTCTAATTTTTCTTATTCTCATTCCAATTTTTACTGCATCTAAAACCATAATTAGCCTCCTTCTTCCTAATACTACTATTTTATCTTCCTTTATAAGAATATTACACTCCTAATTACTGACAAAATATATGACAAATAGGAATTTAAAATTGCCGAAAACCAGTAAAATGCAATACTTTAAAAATTGTATATTTTCTAACAACTGACATAATGCGATAAACTACACTACTTTTCGACAAATTTTGCACTTTTCTTTTTGTATAATTCCTGTGGGTTTATATACCTATTTAGGAAGAATATAAATTGAAGGTGCAAAAGAGTATTAAAAAAATACGAATGATATTTATATTTTAGTGCTAGATAGGTACAATAGGCTCATTTTTTATATGTTTTAAAGGAAGGAGGTTTTATTTTTATACTTCAATCAAGTATCCCTCTTAGATAGGAATATTAAACCCAAATTTAAGATTTGGGAGGAATACTTATGGGAGATAAAAATAACTATAAGCAAGAAAGGTTTGATAGTTTCCTAAATAAAACTATAATTCTATCATCTAGAACTTATTTCAAAAAACAATCAAATATCAGTAATAAAGAAAGAACAATTGTAGATAATGAGGATTATTCTGCTTATTTACAAGATTTTATTGCGAGTGATGCACACTTGTCTGACATTGACACAATTGATTTGTCTTTACAATTAAAAAATGCCCTTAAATCACTGACTGCTATCGAACAGTCGGTGATTTTTTTGCTTTTTCAAGAAGAATTATCACAAGATGAAGCAGCTAAAATACTTGAAATATGGTCTAAATCTGTTAGTAGAATAAAAGTACGAGCTATTGAAAAATTAAGAAAATATTTGAAAGGAGATTTAAATAATGAAAGATAAAAATTTATTTGAATTAGGTAAGTTAGCACAACAAGGAAATGATATGGCAATGTTAGAAATTATTGAAAGGAAAAAGAAAATGATAAAAAAATATAGTTTTGGAGACGAAGATAGATACCAATTTATCATTTTAAAATTAATTGAAGGAATAAAAAGATATAATTTTGAAAAAAAATTATAAAATTTGGGTAGATTTTTGCTGACTTACTCACTGTATATATAATGAAGGGCAAATTTTAAGGAAGCACTATATTGAAAAGGACAGATAAGACAAGCTCTTATCTGTCTTTACTTAAATTTAAGAAAGGAGATTATAGATATGTTTTTCAGATGCATATTGTTAGGAATATCCCTTGTTGTAGTACTTTTCTTTTTTGATATTTTATTACCTAAACTTAAATTAAAATATCGTTTATATAAAGAATTAAAAGAAAAGAAAAAAAGAGAAGAAGCCTTCGCTAAAAAGATGAAAGAATTAGAAATTAAGTAAATTTCTAATAGTCTTGCTATACCTAAAAAGTGTCGACAAAAAATTAACCAACAAAAACATAGGTGGTATTTATATATGGAAACTTTAAAAGATAAAATATTTGAAATGTTTTATATTGAGCATTTAAAAGTAAAAGATATAGCAGAAAGAGAAAAAGTTTCTTCAGCATATATAACAAAAGTAGTAAAAACAGATGTAAGGTATAAAACAGAGAAAGCATTTAGAAAAAAGAAATCAAAAGAAAAAAGAAAATTAGATCAAAATAAATTTAATAAACAAAAGAGAGAAAAGCAAAGAATTGAAGATAATTATGCTTTTGTACAAGAACAACATAAAGAAGCATCACGAGAATTATCAAAAAGCCCAAAATTAAGTGATGAAAATTATAGAAAATGGAATAAAAGTGCTTATACATATAACCCTTCAAAACACAGATACGAGTTTGATAAAACTCTTGGTCGTTCTTATGATGTACCAAAATATATAAAAGAAAGGTAAGTAAATTATGGAACAAAAATTATTAAAAGTTTTTCAATTAGCAGATAAATTAAATACTAAACAAAGTAAGATATTTGCAGAAATTAACTATACTGCTAATGATAGTCAAAAATTAGAAATATGTATTAGACGAAAAAAGGATTTTTCTTATATTGAAAAATGTGAAATTTGCATTCAAGAAAATTCAGAAATTAGATGGGACAATATTATTACATTGTTTGAAACTTTTATTGGAGGTGTCAAAGATGAATAAAAAAGAAGCTGTTGCTTATGCACAAGTTGCACTTGATTATATGCAGAGTTCTAAATATACTGGCGAAATTAATCCTGCGACACTTGGTGTGGAAATGAAACAATGTTTTAAATTGTATCCTAGAAATATTATACAAAACATTGCGGATTCTCAAAGTTGGGCTAGAAATAAATTACAAAAAATTAAAGATGGATGTGATTCAAATGCAGAATAATTTAGATG
The DNA here is from genome assembly GCA_930989765.1 of uncultured Clostridium sp. GTDB lineage: Bacteria > Bacillota > Clostridia > TANB77 > CAG-508 > CAG-269. The sequence goes on from CAKNNA010000053.1 coordinate 3,648, forward strand.
AGATAGTAAAATTTGGAATTTCAGTAGATGAAGCAAGAAAAAAGTTAGGAATAGGTAGAAACTTAATGCTAAAATTAGTAAAAGTAGATGGTTTTCCAGCAATTCGATTTAAAAGAAAAATTATTATAAACGGAAATAAATTGCAAGAATGGTTTGACCAAAATTACGGACAATATGGTGGATACAGCTACAAAAAATAATTTTTTGTTCAGCATTGTCTTTCCACCAATATTAGTTTATAATGGTTCATAGATTTTATGTTCTATTGTAAACTGTAATATTGGTAAACCTCATATAGAGAGGAGTTTATAATGGAAAAAATAATATTTCAACAAAGAATAATGGAGAAAACTAATAAAAAAGAAAAACAATATAAAATTAAAGTTTCTCCTAGAGAAAATGGTTATCAAGCTAGAACTACATTAGATTTAGGAGGTGTATTAAAGAAAAATCCACGACCAGAATGTTATAGTAGTTCTTCACCAAAAGATGCTATAACAAAATTAGTGGAAAAAATGCAGATAATTTTATCCCACTATACTGCTAAAAGAGTAAAAGTAGTAGGAATTGAAGAGCCTGACATTGTTTACTATATTCTTGAAGATACAAATGAAATTCCTAAAATAACGGTAAAAGAAGTTGTCCCATCTATAAAAGAAACAACAATTTCAAATAATAGGACAAATAAAATTTTTTTATCTAACGATTATATTGCAAATAATGAAAAAGTATATTCTCCTGTTGAATGTGCTTATATATGGTTTAATTATATACTTGATCGTACTAAAAAAGAGCCTGATGAAGATGATTATTTGAGTATGAAAACTGCTGAATCTTATATAGGTATCTTAAAAAAACATATAATATCATCTTTTAAAGAATATAGAAATATTAGAGATTTAGATGAAGACAATATAAATGAAATGATCTCTAATATTAACGGTAAAACACAAAGAAAAGATGTTTTAACAGTTGCAAAGTTATTTTTTTCTTTTCTAAGGAAAAATAAATATATTAAACATAACATTGCTGCTGACATAAAGTTACCTAGAAAAAGAAAGCAATTAGATGAAATCGGTTTTATTGAAGAAGAAAACCGAGAGAAGTGGCTGAATTGCCTTATAACAGAGGACTCAGATATATCACTATTATTTTTAGCAATGTTATTGACCAGTGCAAGACCTGAAGAAGCTTGTGGACTTAAATGGAATATAATTGATTTTGAAAATAACGATATATACATTTGTAATGCATATAAAGATTTTTGTATTTATAATGAACATATGGAAGTTATAGGACACGAAAGAAAAGATGATATTTTAAAGACACCTGAATCTTATAGACATATACATTTGGACCCAATACTAAAAAAAGTATTATTAAAGCATAAAGTTAGACAACAAGAATTATTTAGAAGATTACATAGAAAATGGACTGAAGACGAATATCTTTTTCTTAATAATTATAATAAGCCTTTTGTATCAGATACTTTATCAAGAAATATGCCTAGATTTCTCAGTAGACACAAAGAACTAGGGCATCTTACTGTATATGGACTTAGACATTCATTCGCAACACATTGTAAGGAATTAGGTATGGAGGCCGAAGTTCTAGCAAAGTTAATGGGACATACTGAATATGAAACTACACAAAAATATTATGTTCATATTTCAAAAAGTAGGAAAATTGATGCTTTAATGAAAATACAAGAAAAAGAAAGAAATGGATTAAAAAAATTAAAAATAGAAGATATTACAGAATTAGATAACTATGCAAACCAAACTTTTGAAGATTTTGCTAATTTCGGTATTGAAATTAATTCAAATGACAAAATAAAAAGCACTTTTTTGAATAGTGCTTTAAACTAAATATTATTTAAAATATCATGTATAAAAAATGGTGGACATTTCTAAAAATAATCGTATGGTGCACCATCCCAGACTCGAACTGGGGGTCTTTCGATTAAGAGTCGATTGCTTTACCAACTAAGCTAATGGTGCATATTTTCCCTAATCCCCAAATAATATTGGGGAACTAATGGGGAATATATATTCAAAATATTTATTTTTAGAATGTCCTGGTGAAGTCTTAAAAGCTTAAATTTCAAGACTTCAAACTATCGCTGCGCCATCCCAGATTCGAACTGGGGAGTCAAACGATTAAGAGTCAGCTGCTTTACCAACTAAGCTAATGGCGGGAATTTTATTTTGAAATATAATTTTTTAAATTATATATTTTTATATTTTAACATATGTATTTTTGTTTGCTGATAATATGTATTATAATATGTTTTTACTATAAAGTCAATACTATTCATAGTTAATAATTCTATAAATATTCCTTGTTTAGTTAAGATTCATATAAAAATTTAATATTAAAAAAATTTTAGTGTAAAGTAATATATAATTTTTGATATATTATTTCTTTTTCAAATTATTTGTAATATAATATAAATGTATTAAAAATATAATTATATTTTCTATACGATCAAACTCTTATAGGAGTGATATTATGAAAAAAATTTTATTTAAGGGCTGCGGAACAGCTATTTCTACCCCATTTGATGAAAATGGAGTTAATACAAAAGAATTTTCAAGATTAATTGAAAATCAAATACAAAATAAAGTAGATGCTATAATTGTATGTGGAACTACAGGTGAATCATCTACTATGACAGAAGAAGAAAAAATAACTGCAATAAAATGTGCAATCGAGACTTCAAATAAGCGTGTACCTATTATTGTGGGAACTGGAAGTAACAACACAAGTCAAGCAATACATAATTCTATTTTGGCTGAAAAACTTGGAGCAGATGGGCTTTTAGTAGTAACCCCTTATTATAATAAGTGTACTCAACAAGGCTTAATTAAACATTATGAGCAAATTGCAAATTCTGTTAATTTGCCAATTATTCTTTATAGTGTTTCAAGTAGAACCGGTGTAAATATTGAGCCTCAAACTTGCTTAGAATTATCTAAAATAGAAAATATTGTTGCGATTAAAGAAGCAAGTGGCAATATTTCTCAAATTGCAGAAATTTCGAGACTTTGCGGTGATAATCTTCATATTTATTCTGGAAATGATGATCAAGTTATACCTATTTTATCATTAGGCGGAATTGGAGTAATTTCAGTGCTTTCAAATGTTTTTCCTGAATTTACACACAATATGGTAATGAACTTTTTAGATGGTAATGTAATAGAAGCTAAAAGTATGCAGTTAAAGTGTCTTCCTTTAGTTAAAGCTTTATTTTCAGAAACAAATCCAATACCTGTTAAAGCTGCTTTAAATATGATTGGCTATTCTTTTGGAACACCTAGATTACCTCTTACAGAATTAACAGATAAAAATAAAGAAAAATTAAAAGATTTATTATTTAATTTTTAGTTTATACTTTAATATAAATTAATATTTTATTTTGCTTCGACTTTAAGGTATTAATTACCTTATAATCGAAGCACTAAAGAAAGGAATGAAATTTATTATGATAAAAGTACTAATAAGCGGAGCAAATGGAAGAATGGGACAAGTTGTTGCAAATTTAATTTCTGAAAGCGATAAGTTTTCTGTTGTTTGTGGATTTGATAAAGATGCTTCTTGCGTTTCTTTCCCAATATATTCTAATATAGATGAAATAAAAGAAGACATTGATGTTATAATAGATTTTAGTATACCTATTGCTACTATGAAAATATTAGATTTTGCACTAGATAAAAAAATTCCTATTGTGATTGCAACTACAGGACTTTCAGAAGATGAATTAAAACGCATTGATGATGCTTCTTGTCAAATTCCTATTTTTATATCTAGCAATATGTCTTTTGATATAAGCATAATGAAAAAACTTGTTATGTGGCTTGCACCTTTACTTAAAAATACTGATATTGAGATTATAGAAACACATCATAATAGAAAAATAGACAGTCCTAGTGGTACTGCTCAAATGCTTGCAGATGCTATTAATAGCTCTTTGGGTAATACTAAATTTTGTGAATATGATAGACATAGTAAAAAAGAAAAAAGAGATAAAAATGAAATTGGAATGAGTTCTATTAGAGGTGGAAATATTGTAGGTGAGCATACTGTAAAGTTTTTTGGAGAATTTGAGACTTTTGAAATAACACATACTTCTTATTCTCGTAATGTTTTTGCAGAAGGTGCTTTAAAAGCTGGTGAGTTTTTAGTTAATAAAGAGCCTGGATTGTATAATATGGATGATTTGGCAAATTAATTTTTAGATAATTTGTGTCAAAGAGGATGGGAGAACTTTGGGTGAACTTTGGGGATGTTCTTATGAACTTTGGGGACGTTCCTTAAA
>CAKNNA010000054.1 GCA_930989765.1 uncultured Clostridium sp.
CTTACAAACTCTTTCTGAATGCAAAGAGTAGGAAAATATTTTAAATTATATCTACAGCTAACTATTTGGGCGGGGTAAATTTTTACTTTAACTTATAAAAATTACTATCACATATGCACATTTATCAACTTAAGATGGATTAAAGGTAAACTACAAATTGCCATTTATCTCCGTCCCCTATGGCAAATGTGAATTTTTTGTGAATTTTAAAAAACAAAGTAAATCTTCAAAAAGGCAAGAAAAAAGCAAAATAACCATAAATTACTAAAAAAAATTTAAGTTTAAACTATTGCAAAATTTGTAGATTATTGTTATGATAAATACGATAAATAATTACAAATTTGGCAAAATTATTTTGAAAGGAAAATAAAATAAATGATAGATTTTAGAAATGTAAGCAAAACATATGAAACAGGGACAAAAGCAGTAAAAAACATAACATTCAAAATAGAAAAAGGTGAATTTGCATTTTTAGTAGGTTCATCTGGAAGTGGTAAATCTACAATAATTAAATTAATCCTAAAAGAAGAAGAGCCATCATCTGGAAATATAATTATAAATGGTAAAGACACAACATTTTTAAAACCAAGTAGAGTACCATATTTAAGAAGAAGTATGGGAGTTGTATTCCAAGACTTCAGACTTTTGCCAGATAAAACTGTATATGACAATGTAGCATATGCAATGTACATAGTAAGAGCTACACCAAGACACATAAGAAGGCAAGTACCAATGGTTTTATCACTAGTAGGTTTAAGTCACAAAGCAAAAATGTATCCAAATGAATTATCAGGAGGAGAGCAACAAAGAGTAGCTTTAGCAAGAGCATTAGTTAATAATCCATCAATGCTTATTGCAGATGAGCCAACAGGAAACTTAGACCCAGATACAGCTTGGGATATAATGACATTATTAAATGATATTAATATGAGAGGAACAACAGTAGTTGTAGCAACACATGCTAAAGACATAGTAGATAGAATGAAAAAAAGAGTAATACATATTAATAAAGGCGAAATAGTAAGAGATGATAAAAAAGGTGGGTATGATTGTGAGATATAACATATTAGGATATTTAATAGGTGAAGGACTAAGTAATGTATTTAAAAACAAAAAATCAACAGGAGCATCACTTATAATAATGTGTGCTACAATGATAATATTTGGTGTATTTCTAATTTTAGGTGAAAATATAAACCATTTTGTAGACCAAGTAAAATTAGACCAAGGTTTCCAAGTATTCTTAAAAGTTGATGCAACACAAGAAGAAATAGATAGTGTAGAAGAGCAAATAAGAGCATTAGATGGTATAAACACAATAGACTTTGTATCAAAAGAAGATGCATTAAATAGTATGAGAGAAAGGCTAAATGATACAAAAGGACTTTTAGATTCTGTAAATGTAGAAAATTTTAAAACATCATTCTTAGTTACAGTTACAGACTTAAACCAAAGTAAAAATATACAAAATGAAATTTTAAAAATAGAAAATGTTGTAAAAATAGAAAGTAGTGATGAAACAGTTGCAGCATTAATAGATGTTGCAAATGGAATTAGAATTGTAACAGGAGTTATTCTTTTACTACTAATAATAATATCAATATTTATAATTTCAAATACAATAAAATTAACAGTACATGCAAGAAGAAAAGAAATCTCAATTATGAAATATGTTGGTGCAACTAATGGTTTTATAAGATGGCCATTTGTTGTAGAAGGTATGATAATTGGAATATTTGCAAGTTTAATTTCAATAGTAATTGTTGGAGGAGCTTATAATTTACTTGCAGAACAATTTGCAAATACACAATTCATACAAATAATAGGAGTAAATTTAGTAACATTCCAAGATATGTTATCATCAATAATTATTGTATATTTATTACTTGGAATAGGAATAGGAGCTTTAGGAAGTATTATCTCAATGAGAAAATATTTAAAAGTATAAAGGAGAAACTATGCGTAAATTTTTATGTATTGTTTTGATAATATTAATAAGTTTTGGGACAACATATGTATTTGCAGAAAATGAAGTAAATCAAGATTTACAAAGTAATAATATTGAAGATAGTTCAAATTCAAATAGTCCTACAAACAATGTACAAAATCAAGAAGGAACTCAAGATTTAAGTTCTAAAAGAGAAGAACTTGAAAACCAAATAGAAGAGTCAAAACAAGAATTAGAAGAAACACAAAGTGAATTATCAAGCAATTTGCAACAAGTAGAAAAACTAGACGAAAAAATAAAAAATTCAGAATCAGAGCTTGAAGAATTAACAAAAAAAGTAACAGAACTTAAAACTTCAATTTCACAAATAGAAGAAGAATTAACAACAGTTACAGAAAAATATAATACTCAGCAAAAATTATTAGAAGAAAGAGTTATAGCATTATATGAAATGGGTGAGGTAGACTATTTAGATATATTATTACACTCAAATAATTTATCAGAATTCATATCTAGTTATTATGTAATATCAGAAATTGTAGAAGCAGACAATGATTTACTAGAAGACATAGGCAATAAAAAAGACGAAATAGAACTTTCAAAACAAAAGCTAGAAAATCAAAAGAAAGAATTAGCAGACCTTGTAGAAAGTCAAACAAGAACATCAAAAGTATTGCAAAACACCAAAACAATAAGAGAAAACTATATTGCAAAATTATCAGATGAAGAAAAAGAAAAACAAGCACAAATAGATGAAATGACAGCACAATATGAAGATATAAATAGGCAAATATTAGAACTTGCAAAACAAGGAATAGATGCCGAGTACATAGGAGGAGAATTTGCTTGGCCAGTACCAGGATATACAACAATAACTTCTAAATATGGTATGAGGGTACATCCAATTACAGGACAATACAAATTACATACAGGTGTTGATATAGGTGCACCAAGAGGCGCAAATTTTATAGCTGCAAATGATGGTATAGTTACAAAAGCAGAATACAATACAGCATATGGTAATATGGTAATAATAGACCATGGTGGAGGAATATCTACATTATACGCACATGGGGATGAAATTTTAGTTGAAGTTGGACAAACTGTAAAAAGGGGACAGAGTGTTTTAGTAGTAGGATCTACAGGATATTCAACAGGACCACATGCACATTTTGAAGTGAGAATACAAGGTGTTGTAACGGATCCAATGCCATATATCACAAATAGACTTGTTCCAGGCTCAGACAATCAAAATGAAGATGAGCAAGATGGGGAAGAAGACAATAAAACACAAGAAGAAAAAATGGAGCAGTACTAGTATAAAAAAACTATTATAAAAATTATTGGGTAAAAAATTTACCCAATAAAAATTAGCAAAAAAAAATTGCTAAAATTAGGAGAAAAAGTAAAAAAATAGGAGGAACTTATGAGAAAAATTTTAGAAAAAATAATAGGAATACTCATAATTTGTATATTAATAATTACAACAAATATGTACTACTGTATTGGAGCAAGTGAAAGTGAACTAGAAAATCAAAAAACAGATAATCAGCAAAAAATTGAGGATGCAAAACAAAAGCAAGATGAAATACAAGAAGAAAAAAATGCCACTATGAACGAAATAAATAGTCTATCAGAGCAAATAACAAGCTATCAAAGCCAAATAAATAGTATAGATTTACAAATAGATGATGCAAACAAAAAAATAGAAGAGCAAACTCAAAAACTTGCTCAGGCAGAAGAAGACTATAAAAAACAAGAAGAAATGTTAAATGAAAGAGTCGTAGCATTATATGAAATGGGAGAAGTTTCTTACCTAGATGTATTACTATCATCTGAAAGTTTAACAGATTTCATTTCACGTTATTATGTAATATCAGAAATAGCAGACAGTGATAATGCATTATTAGAACAAATAGAAAATCAAAAAAAGGAAATAGAAGATGCTAAAAAATCAATAGAAAATTCAAAAACAGAACTTGAAACAGCCAAAAAAGAAAAAGAAAATGTCCAAGCACAATTGCAAAGTACGAAAAGTCAAAAAGATACATATGTAGCACAGCTTTCAGAAGATGAACAAGCACTTCAAGAACAAATAGAAGAGCTTCAAGCGGCAAATGTACAAATAGACAAAGACATAGCAGCAGCAAGAGCAGAAGCACAAAGAAAATTGCAAGAAGAACTAGAAAAACAAAAACAAAATCAAAATAATAATTCTAATTCAGGAGGCTCAGGAAATTCGGGAAATAGTGGATACCAAGGAGGAACAAGTTCATCCGGATTTATATATCCTGTACCAAGTGCATATTCAAGAATTACTACAGGAATGTATTATTCAAGTGGAGCATATCATGGTGCAGTAGACTTTGGATCAGGTGGAATAGCAGGACAACCAGTATATGCAGTTGCAGATGGAATAGTAGTAACAGCAAAAGCCTTAACTACAAGTTATGGAAATTATATAATAATACTACATGACAATGGATTATATACATTATATGCACATGGACAAGCTGGATCAATTATGGTATCTCAATATGAGCGTGTAAAACAAGGTCAACAAATAATGAAGGTTGGAAATACAGGAAACTCATTTGGAGCACATTTACATTTTGAAGTAAGAACTAGCCCAGGATTATATAGTAACAGAGTTGACCCTAGAGGATACTTACCATAAAAACCAAGTGTAAGTTAGTATCAGTAGGGACCTGCAATGTCATTATAACATTAATTCTTAACTAAAATGAACATTGCAAAGGTCCTTGCTGATATTTTATTATAGGTTAAGCCAAAATTTTTTCTTTTGGTCTTGACAACAAATAAAAAACATATAATAATATGAGTGTTAAGAATTTAAAGAATATATGAAAGAAGGAAAAATTATGGAAGAGAAAAAAAGCTATAAAGTATATAAAATTATCATGATAATAATGCTTACAGCATTTATTACATTTATGATAACAACTATTGTAGGCTATAATTACATAATAAAAGGTGATGGAAAAATCTTGCTATTGAATACTTCATCAGATAATCAAGACATAGCAACAAAACTTGAAAAATATAGGGCAATAATAGATGAATATTACTTATGGGATGTAGATGAAGAAAGCCTTGAAGAAGGAGCAATTAAAGGTTATATAGAAGGCTTAAATGACCCATTTACAGAATATATATCAAAAGAGGAAATGCAAGAATATATGCAAGACACAATGGGAAATTATGTAGGTATAGGAATATATATGGTATTAGATAGTCAAAATGGAAAAATTAGAATATTAGCTCCTATGAAAAATTCACCAGCCGAGCAAGCAGGATTAAAATCTGGAGATATAATACTAGAAGTAGATGGTCAAAGCTATAATGAAGATGAAATGTCTAGTATGGCAAACAAAATAAAGGGAGAAGAAGGAACAAAAGTAAAATTAAAAGTATTAAGAGGAGAAGAAACTTTAGAATTTGAAATAGAGAGAAAAAATATAAAAGTAAATCCAGTAGAAGGAAAAGTTATAAATAACAATATAGGGTACATTCAATTTTCATCATTTGACGAGACAACAGCAGAAGATTTTAAAGCAAAATATCAAGAACTAGAAGCACAAGGAATAACTTCTTTAATAATAGATTTAAGAAATAATGGTGGCGGATTAGTAGACCAAGCAACAGACATAGCAGATTTAATAATAGAAAAGGGAAAAGACTTAATTTATGAAGTAGATAAAGATGGTAATCAAGAAACAGTAAAATCAGAGATAGATCCAATTATAAATATGCCAATAGTAGTACTTGTAAATGAAAATACAGCAAGTGCATCAGAGATTCTAGCAGGAGCACTAAAAGACTACGGAAAAGCTACAATAATCGGAACTACTACATATGGAAAAGGAGTAATACAACAAATATTAACATTAAAAGATGGAAGTGGATTAAAAATAACAACAGAAGAATATCAAACACCAAATCACAATAAAATTCATGGAGTAGGAATTGAGCCTAATATAGTTGTAGAACTACCAGAAGATTTAAAAGAAGAATTATCAATACCAGAAAACCAAGACACACAATTACAAAAAGCAATAGAAGTATTAAGTAACAAATAAGTATTGAAATAGTTATAAATAAATTTTATAAAACATAAGTTATAAAATATAGTTATAAATAAAATGAAAGAAGGGGTAGAATGAATTTACCAAATAAACTTACAATATTCAGAATAATATTAGTGCCAATAATGGTAATAATACCATTAATTGGAATTAAACAAGAAGTATTTGGAATACCACTTACTTGGATTTTAGTAGATATAATATTTATAATAGCATCAATAACAGATAAACTAGATGGATATATAGCAAGAAATAGAAATCAAGTTACAACATTTGGTAAATTTTTAGACCCATTAGCAGATAAAATATTAGTATTATCTGCAATGCTATTACTAGTAGAAGATGCAAGACTTCCAGCGTGGATTCCAATAATAGTACTTGCGAGAGAATTTGTGGTATCAGGATTTAGGTTAATAGCAGTAGAAAAAGGTGGAATAGTAATTGCAGCATCAAAATGGGGAAAACTAAAAACAGTAACACAAATGATTGCAATAATATTGGCATTTGTAGATGTTAACCCATTTGCACAATGCTTTAAAGGAACACTTTCAGGAGCAGACTTTGTACTAAATTTAATCGTAACATTGTTTATGATTATTCAAGTAATAGCTACAATCTTTTCAGGGTATGATTATTTAAAAGGCTCAAAAAAGCTTTTGAAAAATGATTAATCATAACTAGAACATATTAGACCATTTTTACTTAAAAATTAGGTAAAAAATTAAAAAAGCTCACAATAAATAAAGTAAAATATTAACAATTTAACTAACAATTTTTTAGTAAAACCCTTGACAAAAAATAAAATGTGCCGTAATATAATAGGTATGTTTAAAAACAAAAACTGCATAGGAGGAGAGATTATGGAAGAAAAAGAGGTATTATTAACACAAGAAGGTTATGATAATTTAGAAAAAGAATTAAACTATTTAAAAACAGAAAAAAGAACAGAAATAGCAGAAAGAATAAAAATCGCATTAGGCTTTGGTGACTTATCAGAAAATTCTGAATATGATGAAGCAAAAAATGCACAAGCTGAAAATGAAGGAAAAATAGTAGAACTAGAAAATAAATTAAGACATGCTAAAATTATAGATGAAAAAGATATAGATACATCAACAGTACAAGTAGGAAATACAGTAAAAGTATTAGATATGGAATTTGATGAAGAACTTGTTTATACTATTGTAGGATCAACAGAAGTAAATTTAGCAGAAAATAAAATTTCTAATGAATCACCTTTAGGAACTGCTTTACTTGGAGCAAAGAAAAAACAAATTGTTGAAGTAAATGCACCAAATCGGTGTTATAAAATATAAAATTTTGGATATTACTAAATAGAAGAAATGAAATATAGATTTATAATAAATGTTTTGCAAAATTTAATATGTTTGATAGAAATTTAATATAATTTTTATTTCTATCAAACATAGATTTAATACTTTAATTCAAAAATATTTTGCTTAAAGTAACAAAAATAAATAAAAAATTTTAAAGTTAATATTGACAAATTTATAATAAAGCATTATAATACATATTGTCTTAAATAATATATGGGTAGGTGGCCGAGTGGCTAAAGGCGGCAGACTGTAAATCTGTTCTCATTTGA
>CAKNNA010000055.1 GCA_930989765.1 uncultured Clostridium sp.
TATTAATATTTTTAAATTTATATTTCCGGGTAAATTTTCGCTTATTATTATTAAATTAATATTTTTATTTTTTTCTAATATTTCTATTATTCCTTCTTTATATTGAATATCTTTTCCAACTACTTCTGCAAAATTTTCTTTCCTTATTAATTCATTTAATTTTGGATTATTAATTGCTGTTATTACTTTTTTCAATATTTTTTTCTCCTTCAATTATTTCCTTTTCCATTTCTGAACTTTCTACTTTTGTTAAAATATGATCTTCTCCTACAAACATTAAGCATTCTCCTCTTTTTAATGATTTTATTTCTATTTTTTCTTTTTCTGATAAATTTGTATATTCACTTAATATTTTTATATTTTCTTCTTCTAAAGAAAAAAATGTTTTTATACTTGAATTATTTAGTATACTTTTTCCATATATTCCTTCTTCTAAACTAAATAAATCAGAAATGTCTTGAGTTATTGCAACACTGCTTCCGCCGTATTTTCTTATTGTTTTAAAAATTTTATATATAAAGCTTGCTACATTTTTATTAGAAGTTATACCTATTAATCTCCAAATTTCATCTAAATATATTGCTTTTTTTATTTCTCTATTTTCTTTTATTTTATCCCAAAATATATCTGTAAATAAATACATTCCATATTTTAAATTTTCTTCACCTAAATCATAAATATCTGCTATTATTAAATCATTATCAAGCTCAATATTTGTATATTCATTAAAAAATTTCATTGAACCTTCTATAAATGGTATTAATTTTGTTTTAAATTTTTTGGTTTTTTCATCTTTTTCTAAAACATTATATAAATCTTTTAGTATTGGCATTTGTTTTGGAGTTTTAAATTTTTTATTTATTATTTTTTGTTCATCTATGTAATATAAACTTTCATCATCAAAATTTATTCCTTTTTCTTTATATGTTTCTATTAATTTTTCTTCTAATAATGCTTTTTCTTCTTCATCCATTTCTCCAAATATTAAATTGAAAAAACCAATTAGTCTACTAATTTTTGTCGCTAGAAATCCAGTTTCTCCTTCTTCAATACTTTCCTTGCGTATTTCTAAAATATTTATATATGTTTTAGATGTTGGCCCTATTTTTATATGTGTTCCTTTAAGTTTTTTGCATATATTTTCATATTCTCTATCTGGGTCTATTATGTATTGTTTAATTCCAAGTAATTTATATCTTAATATTAATAATTTTGTATAAAACGATTTTCCTGCTCCACTTGTTCCAAAAATACAAATATTGGCATTTTTATATTTTTCTTGATTGTATCTATCAATAAATACTAATGAATTATTATAAATATTTGTTCCTATAAATATTCCATTTTCATCAAATATTGTTGATGAAATAAATGGATATGTTGCAAGCAAACCACTAGTTAATATATTTCTTCTAGAAGCTTCTTTTAAAATTTCAGGATTTTTCATTAAAGGTAAACTTGACATATAAATTTCTTCTTCCCTAAAATTAGATCTTCTTGTTTGCATTCCTTTACTTTGCATAATCCCTTCTATTTTATTTAAATAATATTCTAATTCTTTTTTATTTTCTGAGTAAACTATAATATATAAATATAAATAATATAAATCTTCATTGTTTACCTGAATTTCTTTTCTAATATATTTTGCATCATTATATGTATATGCTGCAATATCTATATCTTGCCTGTTTTGATTGCTTTCTTTTAGCTCTACACCTACATTTCCTATATGGTATGTTAAGTCTTTTATAATTTTGTATGAATCTTGTTTTTCATAAAACATTGAAATATTCATATTTATATTAGTTTCAATTAAAGTTTTTAAAATTATATCACTTTGCTCCCTATAATAATCTACGACTAATAATCCAGAATAAAATAAGTTATCTATTTCTATATATTTTGGATTTTCTAAATTTATATAAGCAGGTGCTATTTTATTTTTTTCTGTTATGCTTCCTAAATATATGGTTAAATTATTTTCTTCTTTTTTACTTTGTTTTTTAAATTTAAAAATTTTATCTCCTCCTTTTTATTTTATAAATTTTTTTATTTATTTTTTTATTTATATATTTTTTCTATTATTAATAAATTCATTTAATATTTTCAATATATTATCTTTACTATCAATTTCTATAACCGAGTTTCCACATCTAGCTAAACATTCCTTAATTTTAAAATATTTTTCTTTCAGTTCACTATATATTATTTCTTTATTAACACTTTCTTTTTTCACTTGACTTTTTTCATTTTGTATAATTAAATAAAATTCTTTACTTGAAGATTTTTTAGAAATATTAATTTTATTAATATAAGAAAGATAATTTTCTGCAAGTTCTTTTAAATAAATATTTTCTTTTTTTTGAATATTTTTTTGAATTTTTAAAATATGTTGATCTAAATTTTCTTTGCTACTATGAATTAATATTTGAATATTAAAATTACAGGTTTTTAAAAAAATTTTATAAGAATTTAAAATTGATTTTTTTTCTAAGTCTGATTTTAAGTTGTAATTTATTGGAACTATTTGCATAATTTTAATAAATTTATCATTTTCCATTTCTATAATTCCATTATTGTATATTCCTTTTATTGGTATCCAATCATCTGTTGATTTCTGCTTTATTTTTTTTCACCTCCTTTTTATGTGAATTTTATAATCCTTTTTATAATTTGTCAAGCATTTTTGGTCGACATAATTCGACTAATTAATATTTTGTACTATTAATTATTTTATTTAAACTTTCTAAAAAAAAATTTTTCAAAAAAATTTGAATAAAATAAAAAAAATTGTTCATAATAATATTGTAAGGTTGATAATAGTTGAGCAAAGAGTAGTAATAGATTTTATTTTAGTTTATTATTATTCGAGCAAAGATATATTATAGTGTATTTACTATATTATAATATGTCGGCGATAAGAGTGTATTATATGTATGTAAGCTATATTCTTTTAAATTTTTTTATATGGTTGAAATATATGTAATATATTCGAGTTAAGATTATTTGTATATCTAGTATTTTTTTAGTGGTTGTTATTAGTCCCTTTTGGGATGAATATGGTTACTTGTGGTGTATTTATAGTTGAGCGAAAGATTAATATGTGTGGTTTATAGCTTATTTATATAGTAATATATATTAGGTTAGAAAATTATATATATTAGTCCAAGCGAAGATTATTATTGGCTTTATTGATAATGAAATAAAAGTATTTTACTTTTATTTCATTAATTTTTTATATTTTATTAATTATATTTTTATTTTTTTTAGTTTTTTTCCACAATTTATTAACTTTTTTTTTCTCTTTTTTTCTAATTTTTACTAATTTTTTCGATTTTTTTCTTATTTTCTTTTTATTTTAATTTTTTATTTTTTATATTAAATTATATTATAAAAAAATAAAAATTCTTTATTCTCGATTTTCGTAAGTAAGTTGACATTGGGGACGGAGAAAAATGGCAATTTATATCGTGAATTATATTTACTTTCTTTTTCCAGTGGTCTATTGTAAGACCACAAATTAAAAAAAATGCACTTTAAGGAACATCCCTAAAGTTCATATATCTAAATTTTTTACATATTTTGCATTTGCTTGTATAAATTCTCTTCTTGGCTCAACTTCATCTCCCATTAGTAATGAAAAGATTTCATCTGCTTTTATTGCATCTTCCATTGTGACTTTTACTAATATTCTGGTTTCTGGGTTCATTGTTGTTTCCCATAATTGTTCTGGGTTCATTTCCCCAAGACCTTTATATCTTTGAAGTGATAGTGTTTCTCTTTCTATTCCTTTTGCTTGCAAGTCTTTGTATGCTTTGTCTAGGTCTTCATCTGTATAGCAATATACATCTTCCATTCCTTTTTTTGATAATTTATATAGTGGTGGTTGAGCTAAATATACATTTCCATTTTCTATTAGTGGTCTCATGTATCTGAAGAAAAATGTTAGTAATAAAGTTCTAATATGTGCTCCATCTACATCGGCATCAGCCATTATTATTACTTTTCCATATCTTATTTTTGTAATATCAAAGTCTGCCCCAATTCCTGCACCTACTGCTACTATTACAGGGTTTAATTTATCATTTCCATAAATTTTATCTGCTCTTGCTTTTTCAACATTTAGCATTTTTCCCCATAATGGAAGTATTGCTTGGAATCTTCTGTCTCTTCCCTGTTTTGCACTTCCGCCTGCTGAGTCTCCCTCTACTATATATACTTCACATTCTTCTGCTATTTTACTACTACAATCAGCAAGCTTTCCTGGTAGTGTTGATGTTTCTAAATTACTTTTTTTCCTAACAAGTTCTCTTGCTTTTCTTGCTGCTTCTCTTGCTCTTGATGCACTTACACATTTTTCAAGTATTGCTTTTGCAATTTGTGGGTTTTCTTCTAAAAATGTTGATAATGCATCATTTACCATACTTTGTACTACACCTGTTACTTCACTGTTTCCAAGTTTTGTTTTTGTTTGTCCTTCAAATTGTGGTTCTTTAACTTTTACAGAAACAACAGCAGTTATTCCTTCTCTTATATCTTCACCTTGCAAGTTGCTATCTTTTTCTTTTAAAATATTATGGCTTCTTGCATAATCATTAAATACTTTTGTTAATGCTCTTTTAAATCCTTCTAGATGTGTTCCACCCTCTATTGTATTTATATTGTTTACAAATGTATATATATTTTCTGTATAACTTGTTGTATATTGTATTGCAATTTCTACTGGAACTTCACCTGTTTTTTCTATATATATTGGTTTTGGATGTATTTTTTCTTTTGTTCTATTTAAATATTCTACAAAAGAAATTAATCCTCCTTCATAACAAAATTCTGCTTTTTTTGGAGTTTCTTCTCTTTGGTCTTCAATGGTTATCTTTAATCCTTTTGTTAAAAATGCAATTTCTCTTAGTCTTTTTTCTAATACTTCATATTCATAATCTAAACTTTCAAAAATAGTATCATCTGCTAAAAATCTAACAAGTGTTCCTGTTTTTTCTGAATCTCCTATTCTTTCTAGTTTTTGAACAGTTTTTCCTTTTTCAAATTTCATTTTGAATAATCCGCCATCTCTTGCAATTGTAACTTCTGTCCAGCTAGATAATGCATTAACTACTGATGCACCAACTCCATGTAATCCTCCAGATACTTTGTATCCGCTATCTCCACCAAACTTTCCTCCAGCATGTAAAACTGTATATACTGTTTCTGCTGTAGATATTTTTGTTTTTGGGTGAATTTCAACTGGTATTCCTCTTCCATTGTCTTGTACTGCTATTATATTTCCCTTTTCTATTATAACATTTATTTCTGTACAATATCCTGCTAGTGCTTCATCTACACCATTATCTACTATTTCATATACCATATGATGCAATCCTCTTACTGATGTACTTCCAATATACATACCTGGTCTTTTTCTTACGGCTTCAAGACCTTCTAGAACTTGTATTTGTTCTGCTCCATATTCGTGTTTGTATTTTTCCATTTTAATTCCTCCTATATTGCTAATATTTTTAAGTCTTTTTATTACTTTTCTATTTTATAATTATATTTTGTCTTTGTCAAATGTTTTTTATTTTATTATTTCACCATTTTTTACATTAAACTCATAAAAATTTATATTTTCAATTTCAAAATTTTCAGTACAAGTTATAATAACTTGGGTATCACTCATATATTTTAATAAATTGCTTCTTCTTGTTTTATCTAATTCAGACATAAAATCATCTAATAATAAAATTGGATATTCCCCTATTTCATCGAATATTACTTGAAGCTCTGATATTTTTAAAGAAAGTACTGCTGTTCTATGTTGCCCTTGTGATCCATAAATACTAAGTTCTTTATTGTTTATTAATATTTCAAAATCATCTCTATGAATTCCTTTAGTTGTATATCCTTTTATTATATCTAGTTTTCTTCTTTGTTTTAATAAATTTAAATAGTCTTGCTTTTTAGTGCATTCTGTTTTATAAATAATTTCAATTTCTTCTTTATTATTAGTAATTTCTTTATGTATTAATTTTATTTTTTCTTCTATTTTTTTAATGAATTCTGTTCTATATTGATAAATTTTTATTGCATATTCTGCTAATTTTTCATCCCAAATTTCTAATAAATTTTCATCTTTATTTTGTTCTTTTATTTGTCTTAAATAATTATTTCTTTGTTCTAAAGTTTTTAAATATAAATTTAAAATATACATATAATTTGGTCTTAATTGACTAATCATAATATCTAGAAATTTTCTTCTATTTTGTGGACCACCTTTTAATATTTCTATATCATCAGGTGTAAAAATTACTATATTAATATTTCCTAATAATTCACTTAATTTTTTTAATTTAATTCCATTTAAATAAATATTTTTTCTTTTTCCAAGTTCTATTTTTATTTTTCCATCTCTATCTGATTTTTCATATTCAATTTCTATTGTAGCATTTTCATTTTCTAGATTTATCATTTCACTATCTTTTTTTGCTCTAAAAGATTTTCCTATACTACATAAAAAAATTGCTTCTATTATATTTGTTTTTCCTTGGGCATTTTCTCCATAAAATATGTTTATATTTTTATTTAAATTAATTTCTTGTTTTTTATAGTTTCTGAAATTTTGTAAATTTATTTTGTTTATCCACATAATGTATCCTCCATTTTTTCTTTTTATATTATACACTCTTTTTATAAATTTTTGTAGATTTATTTTAATTTTTGCTTATTTTTTTATAATTTCTTGCAAATAATCTATTTTTCTATGTATTTTTAAAAAAAGTTTTTACTTTAATTTATTATTTTTTTATTTTTTTTCCACAATTTATAAACATTTTTTTATTATTTTTTTTATTTTCCTTTTATTTTTATTATTTTTTTATTTATAAAAATATATTCTTAAAATTTTTAAATGGCTTATTTTTGATTTTAATGTTTTTTATTTTTTATTTATGAAATAAAATTTTTTAATTTATTATTTTTTTAATTAATAATTAATTATTTATTGATAATTTTTAATTTTATTTTATTAATTTAATTTATTTTATTTTTAATTAATTATTTTTACTAATTTATTTCTAATTAATAATTTTTTTATAAATAATTATTAATATTTTTTTATTTTATCCACATTTTATTTTAATTTTTTTATTTTTATCCACACTTTATAAACTCTTTTTTTCTATTTTTTTCTAATTTATTCTATTTTTTTTGAATTTTTTCTTATTTTCCTTTTTATTTATTTTTATATTTATTTAATAAATTTATATTCTAAAAAAATAAAAATGCTTTATTTTTGATTTTAAGCATTTTTTATTTTTCAAATCATTATATTTTCTAATTTATTCTATTTTTTTCGATTTTTTTCTAATTT
>CAKNNA010000056.1 GCA_930989765.1 uncultured Clostridium sp.
GGTAGTCACCTCGACCAGAAAAAGGAGCTTTTTACAAGCTCCTTAAATTGTTTTTAGGCTATTTTAAGCCTTTTTTCTTTTCTCAAACTTTTTTAGGATTTCTCTATATTTGTGTTACTGCATTCAATGTTGCATTCAGCTAAACTATTTTGAATGTAATAATTGCATTCAAAATATCCCAAGCAACAGCCTGGGACATTTTGAAAAAAGCATTATTAATTACTAAATTTATCTGTATTCTTAATGGAAAAATGTTTTAAGAAATTATCATAATCATCTGTTTCTGATTCAAAATTAAGAGAAATATTATAGATAATATTACCATCTTCATCTAATTTTGCCTTACAGATAAATTTTTCTAATGGTATAATATTATCATCATGCATTTTTAATGTTATTTCAGAAAAATCTTTAGTCGATAAACATTCATGAATTTTTATCAACATTCTTTTATGATATTTTTTAGCTTTCGTATTTAATACAATTGTAAATACTAATCCTTCTGAAAATACAATAAACCCAATAAATCCATCAAATAAAAGTACAAAACATACAATCACAGTTGTTACATAAAGTATTTTGTTATCTCTTGGTAGAAGATTATTAGTTAAAATAAATAACATTAGTCCAAATAACAGACCTGAAGCTATTGAAAGTATTACTGTTGTCTTTAAAGTTAATTCATGCTTTTTCAATTTAATTACCTCCTTAACTAATCAGTTTACGAGTTACTTGCAAAATTTTTCTATAAAACCGTCTTTCGCATGTCCTTGTGGTTCTTTATATATTTTTGGTTTATTACCTATTGTACTCAAAACAACTGTTGAATACCTTGAACATGCCTCATGTAACTTTGAGAATCTTTCAAGTATTGAGTTCGTTTCATTTTTTTGATTCATATTATACCTCCTCTAATATTAATTAAGCTGTTTACGAACTATCTATGCAAACTCCTAAAGGAGATTATAAAATTAATTAGCTTATTAGCTAAATTTGTATTAATAATATACCATGTTTTTAACTAAAATTCAAGGATTTCAGCTCTCTTCCATAAAGTCGGTATCTGTTAAGTAGAATTAAAGAATTTTTTATCTACAGAACAAACTTTGTTATATAATATATTAGATACTATAAATATCCTGCCTCATTATCTAACCTATATGAACTAATTAAAGTGCTTTTAGAAGAGTAGTACATCAACTTATTTTCGGAGTAACAAAAAACTAGTGGAACAATTACACCACTAGTTTTTTGTTAAGCTAATCACTCTTATTATTCAAAATTGAACAAATCTAATCATTTACATTATGATTTAAAATCTTTTTAAAAAATAAAAATATTTTTTGGTACCATTTATTATTAGTTGATATTGGTACTAAATTTCCTGATGTTTGTAAATCTTGTGCAACAGAAGATATTTTTTTATGAAAAATATCTTCTGGATCATATTTTTTTCTTAATTCTTCTTGATATTTTTCCTCATTTTTTTCTAAAATATTATCTATTTTTTGTTTTTCTATATCATTAGCAAAAAAGTTTTTAAATAATAAAATTATTAGTGAACAAGTTTCTCTAGATATGTCTTGTTCTTTAAAACTAATTGCTGGATTAAAAGAATAGCTATAATTCACATCTTTATTATTTTCAAAAAATTCTATTTCACTTTTTGGTATCATTTGATATTCTTCTTCTGGCAGATGTTTTATTATCTCTAATATTTGGGTGTATGATTTAGAATAATCTTTATTCATTGATATCTCTTCCTTCTTTATCTAACCTTTGTGTTTTAAATTCATTTCTGACAGCTTCAGTATTATTAAATTCTGTTCTAGTTATATTTTGTTGTAAAGATTCTTTTACTAAAGTTTTCATATCTGTTTCCATACTTTTTACCATATTATTATAAGCTATGTTTGTTTCTACTATATGTAACCTTTGTTCAAAAGTTAAGTTTATAGATGTTTCAGATTCAAAATAAGAATCATCAAATATGTCAGGCTCTTGTATTTCATCTCTTCTTTTAGCTATTTTTTCATCAATATCTGCATAACATTTTTTCAATTCGGTATTGCTTAAACTTAATAACATTTTTATAAAATCATTTTCTGTACCACTTACATCTAAAACACTCATAGCATCATGTATCAAGCCTTTAGCTTGCATATAAGTAACAATATTTTGAGTGTTTCTAGCAATATATGGTTTTGCTATTGCATTCATTTTAGAAATTAAATCTGATTTTGAAGTGTTTAAAGAAATCCTTGAAAATTGCTCTTGAATTTCTTGACAAACTTCATTTCCCAATCCAGTTAATTTTAGTCGTTGTATAATACAATTACCATATTCAGAAATTTCATCATGACCAGTTTCCAGTTTAAACTTTATTTTCTTCAAATCTATATAATTACCTTTTAGAGCAGTTATATAATCACTTCCAATTTGCCTGTAATCATTATCATATAATTCTTGGAATAATCTTATTGTTTCGGATACTTCTGAGTTTTGTATTTTGGTTATACTAGCATTTAAAATTTTTTTCTTTGTTTCTATTTCTTTTAGTTGTATTTTCTTAGCTAATTCAATTTTTTCAATCATTTCTTTAGCATTGCCACCATTACTTTCTTTTGAAAATTCTTTTTCAAACTTTTCTAGTTCTTCTTCTCCATAACCTGCTTTTTTTAATTCTTCTAGAGCTTCTTTTTTTCGTTGTTCTACATCAATAGGGTGTCCGTGAGTATCTTTAAAATATTGCTCTGCTTCTGCTGTATATTTTTCTAATGCCTCACCTTCAAGAGTTACTTTTGCTCTTGTTATTTTTTCTATTAATATTTTCTTATCATGTTGAATTTTTCTTAACATAATACCTTTTTCAAGATTAATTTCATCTGCTTTAGTATAATCTTTTACTTTTTGTTTAAACTTATCTAATTCAATACTTCCATACCCTGCTTTTTCTAACTCAGTTATCGCATCATTTATTATAGAAGATAAGTGTGTTTGACTAGTGATAGTGGTAATATTAGTATCTGAAAGTATTTCATTATCTGATTTTATCTGACTTTCATGAATGATTTTGTCATCTTGTTTTTCATTAAGTTTCTTTTTAAAAATATTACCTAAAAGCCCCATATTTTTTACCTCCCATTTAATTATTGCATACGCTTTTTTTTTTGTCAAGCATGCAAAAATTATTGACAGTATACAAAGATTTAAACTAGCATATATCTTCTACAATCCACTTTTCGTGATAAATACGTGGATAACCTTTCTCCAGCTATTAACTTCTCCTTTTGTTGTTTTGTCAAGTTCTTAATTTGATATTCTAATTTACAAGCTAATGATTTATTTTTACTTCTCCAAGCTATTTCTAATCTAATCGCATTATGTGATTTAGTATATTTAGCTCCATTTTTAGATAAATGTTCATTTATCCTTTTCTCTAAATTGTTAGTCATACCTGTATATAAAGAATTATCTTCACACCTTACCATATATGTATAATACATATTTACTTTCTCCTATTAACAATTCATTATTTATCAATTAAATCATATCTTTTAAATATAGTAATAATCATTAATTATCATTTTCTAAAACTAAAGCCTTCTTAGGGCAAAAGTTAGAACATCTGCCACACTTGATACATTTATCATAATCTATTTTAGGTGCATTAAAACCATCTTGAGATAATGCTCCTACAGGACAAACATTTACTGCTGGACACCTATGATTTTGTGGGCAATTATCAATTATTATATTTAATTTCTTTTCCATATATTCACCTCATATTAAAATTATTTTCTTGCATTGTACCATTAAATAACTAAAGTATCAAATCTAACTCCAAAATATAATTAATTAATTTATCATACAATTTATACATTAAATCGTTCTTTACTAATTAATAATTAAACAAACAATAAAAAAGAACTAGATAACTTTTCTAAAAGAAGAAATCTAGTTCAATAAACAAAAAATAATAAATATATAAATATATGATTTATTTATGACTATTTTAGCCAAAAATAAGCAGGAAGTCAATAGATTAATAAATATTTTACTAAAAAATATATTCTTAGATACTACTAAAAACACAAATTAAAATCTATCTAAATCTTTAAAGCCAGGCCCATATAAATTTTTACCCATATAATCAAACCTAGAACCATGACACGGGCAATCCCAACTCTTATCAACTTCATTCCATGAAAGCAAACAACCCAAATGAGTACAAATAGGATTTACAAAATAAAGTTTAGAATTAATATCTTTATAAACCCCAACTTTTTTTCCATCTATATCAATAACTTTTCCAGAATCTTCAGGAATTTCTGAAACCTCAAAATTTGAAGTTTTAAGTTTATCAATAACAAGAGAAAAGGTAGTATCAACTGTCATATTTTTAACCTCATCAAAATTTTTAATAGGTTTTAGACGAGTAGAATCAAATAAATATAAATAATCATTTTCTTTGCCCAAAATCATATCACAAATAATATTTGCAGAAACATTAGATAAAGTCATACCCCATTTTTTAAAACCTGTTGCAACAAAAACATTTTTAAGCAAACTAGAATAATAACCAACATACGGAAGTTTATCTAATGAAATACAATCTTCTGTATTCCATCTAAAAAGAATCTTAGCATCTTTATAAAATTTAAAAATCTCGCTTTCTAATATACCATAAGTATTATCATAAGAAACCATTTTACCAGTTTTATTATCTGAGCCAACTATAATGCCAATTCTTTTTCCATTATATAAAGCAGTCCTGTATGAAAAAAGCGGAGGAGTATTATTTATATAATATCCATTAAATAAAGGTTCATTTGTTTCAAAAGCTATTGCATAAGATGTAGACTGATACATTTTACTAAAATAAAAACCAGGAAAATTTTTAAATGGAAAATGAGAAGCTATAATTAAATATTTTGATTTTACAAAATTACCATTCATACAATAAGCAAAATTAAATTGATCTTGCATTTTAAAATCAAAGCAACAAGTATCACAAAAAATTTTACCACCATTTTCTATAATAATATCACAAAGAGAATATAGATATTTCAAAGGATTAAATTGAGCTTGATTTGGGAATTTTAAAGCACATTCAACACCAAAAGGTAAACTGCAAGAAGATAAAAGAGAAGAATTAAAATTTAAAGTTTTTAGTGCTTTTTCCTCATTATAAAAGGCCTCCAAATCTTCTTTAGAAGTTGTATAAACAAAACTATCTTGAAATTCAAAATCACAATCTATTTTTTCTGAATCTATAATATTTTTTATTTCAAGAATAGCTTTATTATTAATATATAAATAATCATTAGCTTGTTTTAATCCAAAAGAATTAATTAAATAATCATAAAAAAGTCCATGTTGACTTGTAATTTTAGCAGTAGTATTACCAGTAGTTTTAGAGCCTATAAAATCTTTTTCTAGAACTATTACTTTAAACCCCTGCATGCTTAAATAATAAGCACAAGTAATACCAAAAATTCCACCACCTACAATACAAACATCACAATCCAAATTCTCGTTTAACTTATTAAATTTATTTTTAAAATTAACACTATTTTCCCATAAAGAACTCATAAAAATCAATCCCTCCTAATTATATATTTCCCAAAAAAGAATAAATTATAAAAAAAGTGGAAAAATAAAAAAAATAATGATATACTAAAAAACAGAAAAAATAAAAAGAAAAAGGGAGGATAATATGGAAGAAAAATTAGAAGATAAACTAATGAATAAAAAACAAAATGGTTGGGAGACAGTAAATTCTGAAGAAAAAGAAAAAATATTTAAATTCTCAGAAGAATATATGAGCTTTTTAAATTCAGCCAAAACAGAAAGAGAATTCATAAAAATGGCAAGAAAGCTAGCAGACAGTAATGGCTTTAAAGATATTATGGAATTTAGCACATTAAAACCAGGAGACAAAATATATTTTGTAAATAGAGAAAAAAGTATGTATTTAGGAATAATAGGAGAAGAGAATATAGAAAACGGACTTCATATAATAGGCTCACATGTAGATTCACCAAGGCTTGACTTAAAGCCAAACCCACTATATGAAGATACAGGTTTAGCATATTTTAAAACACATTATTATGGAGGCATAAAAAAATATCAATGGACAACAATCCCACTAAGTATCCATGGAGTTATAGTAAAATCATCAGGAGAAAAAATAGAAGTAAACATAGGAGAAGATGAAAAAGACCCAATATTTACAATAACAGACCTATTACCACATCTAGCACAAGAACAAATGGAAAAAAAATTAAAAAATGGAATAGATGGGGAAGATTTAAACCTATTAATAGGAAGCATACCATATAATGACACAAAAATATCAGAAAAAGTTAAATTAAATATTTTAAACCTATTAAATGAAAAATACAAAATAACAGAAAAAGACCTAACAAGTGCAGAATTAGAGCTTGTACCAGCTTTTAAAGCAAGAAGTTTAGGATTTGATAAGTCATTAGTTGCAGCATATGGGCAAGACGATAAAGTATGTGCATATACATCACTTACAGCAATGATGGCACTTGAAAAAGTAAAAAACACAGCTATATGCATATTATCAGATAAAGAAGAAATAGGAAGCATGGGAAACACAGGAATGGAATCACATATGTTTGACTTCTTTATATCTGAAATATTAAATAAATTAGAAATAAATAGACCAAATCTTTTAGATAAAGTATTTTGTTTCTCAAAAATGTTATCATCAGATGTAGATGCAGGATTTGACCCAATATATGCTCGGAGTATCAGACAAAACAAATGCAGGATTTATAGGACATGGAATAAGTCTAAATAAATATACAGGAGCAAGAGGAAAATCAGGAGCATCAGATGCAAACGCAGAATATGTAGCATGGGTTAGAAATGTTTTAGAAAAAAATAATATATTATATCAAATAGCAGAACTAGGAAAAGTTGATGTTGGCGGAGGAGGAACTATAGCATATATCTTAGCCAACAAAGGAGTAGATGTAATAGATTGCGGAGTACCAGTACTTTCTATGCATGCACCATATGAAGTAACAAGTAAATTTGATATATATTCAGCTTATAAAACATATAAAGCATTTTGGGAAGAATAAAAAGCTAGCATTAGCAAAAAGAGGGTACCTGCCTTAAAATATAAAAGTGGACAGGCAAAGTCTATTTAAGTTAAGGCTAAAGGTATTG
>CAKNNA010000057.1 GCA_930989765.1 uncultured Clostridium sp.
AAGACTTATTTCAACTATCTTTCTTCATAGTTGCATTTACTTTGTTAATTGACGATTTAACAATTAAGAAGAAAAAAATGAAAAAACTCTTGATTTTTTTTTATTAAAAGTTTATTATATTTAATAAATTGCAAAAAAATGTCGAAAAAAGTTTTTTTAAGTAAAAAGGAAAAAACATTGAAGTATCAAGCAATATAAAAATATATTACAAAAGCGTTACAAAAATGTTACAAAAATATAACAGTTTCTATTGACATTTTTTATAAAATGTAATATAAATACTCTAGAAAATTTATTCTAAAAAATGGAGGAATTAACTTGGCAATAGGTGATATTATAGTCGGCGTAGATATTGGAACAACTAAAGTTGCAACAGTTGTAGGAGAAGTAAATAACTTTGGACAAATAGAATTAATAAGCAGCACATCATATAAATGTAGCGGACTCAAAAAAGGAAAAATAATAAACGAAGACGAAATAAGTTTAAGTCTAGCAAAAACAATAAAAGATGCAGAAGACGAAACAAACCTAAAAATAAATTCAGCATATGTAACAATTCAAGGAAAATATGTAACAATAGTACAAAACAGTATAACAAAAGAAGTAAAAGACAAATATTCAGGAATATCAGTAAGAGATGTGCAAAGTGCAATAATTCAAGTAAAAGATATCGAAATACCAGATGGAAAAACACTAATTGATATAGTACCAGATAAAATAACACTCGAAAATGGAACTGTAGTGTCAGACCCAGTAGGAAACCTAAGCTCAAGTTTCACAATAAGTGCACAAGTAATACTTGCAGAAAAAGAATATGTAAGAAAACTAAACACAATATTTAAAAAAGCAGGATTAGAGATAGATGGAATAGTCCCAACAACACTAGCAGAAAGAAACTTAATATTAGATAATAATGAATTACACGACAATGTAATGCTACTAGACATAGGAGCAGGAAATACAGAAATAGGAGTTTTTGAAGGTTCATCATTTATATATACAAACTCAATTCCACTAGGTGGAGACAATATAACAAATGATATAGCATTAGTATTAAACATAACAGAAGAAGAAGCAGACAAACTAAAAAGACAATATGGACTAGCACTAAAATCATATATAGATATAGATAAAGACAATGATATAATATTAAACACCTGTAAAGACGAAAGTAAAAACAAAATAATAAAAAGTTCAGAACTAATAGAAATAATAGAAGCAAGAATAGAAGAAATGTTCTCCATAATAAATAAAGACATAACAAACCAAGGAATAAAATCAAAAATAAATAATGTAGTATTAACAGGCCAAGGAATAATAAATATAAACAAAAGTGATGTAGCAGGAAAAATAAACTTAAACATACCAGTAAAAATATCAACAGGAAGAGCAATAAGCACAGTAAAACCAAATTATAGAACAAGTTATGCCTTAGTAAGATACATTGCAGCAAGACCATTTACAAAAACAGTATCAAGCAATATAGATACAAAATCAGAAGAAAACTTCTTCAAAAATATAATAGAAAGAATAAAAGAATTCTTCTATTCATAAAAGTTATTAATTTTAAAGAATATATATAATTTTAGGGAGGAATAACCAAATGATGGAATATGATGATAACAATATAACTATGATGGATGGAACAGCGACAATAAAAGTAATAGGTGTAGGAGGAGCTGGAAATAACGCTGTAAACAGAATGATAGAATCTGGAATTAAAGGAGTAGACTTTATAGCAGTAAACACAGACAGACAAGCTCTTCAACAATCAAAAGCAAACACAAAAATACAAATAGGAGAAAAAATTACAAGAGGACTAGGAGCAGGAGCAAACCCAGACATTGGAGCACAATCAGCAGAAGAAAGCAAAGCAGAAGTATCTGAAGTACTAAGAGGAGCAGATATGGTATTTGTAACAGCAGGAATGGGCGGAGGAACAGGAACAGGAGCAGCACCAATAGTTGCAGCAACAGCAAAAGAAATGGGAATCCTAACAATTGGAGTTGTAACAAAACCATTTACATTTGAAGGTAAAAAAAGACTATCACAAGCAGAACGTGGAATAGAAAGTTTAAAAGGAAAAGTAGATACACTAGTAGTAATACCAAATGATAAACTATTACAAATAATTGATAGAAAAACATCAATAATAGAAGCATTCAAAATGGCAGATGATGTATTAAGACAAGGTGTACAAGGAATATCAGACTTAATAGCAGTACCAGGACTTGTAAACTTAGACTTTGCAGATGTTAAAACAATAATGTTAAACCAAGGAATGGCACACATGGGAGTAGGAAGAGCTTCAGGAGAAAATAGAGCAGAAGATGCAGCAAAAGAAGCAATACAAAGCCCATTACTAGAAACATCAATAGAAGGAGCAAAAGGAGTAATAATAAACATTACAGGAGGACAAGATTTAGGATTACATGAAGTAAACACAGCAGCAGAATTAGTTCAACGCAGTGTAGACCCAGAAGCAAACATAATCTTTGGTACTGTAACAGACGAAACAATGCAAGACGAAATTCAAATAACAGTTATTGCAACAGGATTTGAAAAAAATGAGCCTATATCAAGTATAGGAGTAGATAATATAGTATCAAAAACATGGGAAAAGAAAATAAACTCTATCCCAGCAAGCTCAGAAGTAACATCTTCAGCAAATGATTTAGATATTCCATCATTCTTAAGAAAAAATAAAAATAAGAACTAGAAAACAATAAAAAAATAATAATCTAAAAGAAATAATCGAAAGCACTCGATTATTTCTTTTTTTCTACAATAGAAAAAGACAGACTTTTCTAATAATAAGTAATACAATCTTAAAAGCAGGTGATATAAATGACAATATACTTAGATGTTGTAATTTTAGAGAACTTAATAATGAACAGTATAATAATATATGTAACAGCAATCATAATGAAATTAAAAATAAAACACATAAAAATAATTATTTCAAGTTTAATAGGGGCAATATATTCTGTAGCATCATATATAACAAATGTACTGATATATTCAAATTTTTTCTTAAAAATAATACTTTCAATAGTTATGGTATATATAGCCTTTACTCCTAATAATATAAAAACATTAATAAAACAAACAACAATATTTTATCTAACATCATTTTTATTTGGAGGAGTAGCATTTGCACTAATATATGTAATAAAACCACAAGATATTTTAATGAAAAATGGACTATTCTTAGGAACATATCCATTAAAAACTGTATTTTTAGGAGCCATAATTGCAAGCATAATAATAATAGTAGGATTTAAAATTGTAAAAACAAAAATAAATAAAAAAGACTGTTTTAAAAATGTAAAGATAAAAATACTATCAAAAGAAATAAATATAAAAGTAATGGTAGATACCGGAAATCTTTTAAAAGAGCCAATTACAGGAGCACCTGTTATTATAGTAGAAAATACAGCATTAGAAAACATTTTGCCAAAAGAAATTCTAAATAATTTAGAAGCAATTTTAGGAGGTGATTTTGAGAAAATACCAGAAGAAATAAAAAATATATATATTTCAAAATTAAAATTAATACCATATTCGTCTTTAGGAAAACAAAATGGGATGTTATTAGGAATAAAAGCAGAACAAATAGAAATAGAAAATGATGATGAAACAATAAAAAAAGATAATATAATAGTAGGAATTTATAATAAATCATTAACAAAAAGAGGAGAATATAATGGTTTGATAGGAATAGAAATGCTAAATTAGAAAAGAGGTAAAGCCATGAAAATTTTAGAATTTGTAAAAAATAGCATATGCACAATATGTGCAAAATACATAAATGACAATGATGAAATAGAATACCTACCAATATTTTATGTAGCAGGTAGCCAAACCCTGCCGCCACCACTTTCTAAACAAGAGGAAGAAGAAATGATTTGCAAACTTTCAGATAAAGATAACACAGAAGCAAGAAAAATATTAGTAGAAAGAAATTTAAGACTAGTAGTATATATTGCTAAAAAATTTGAAAACACAGGAATAGGTATCGAAGACTTAATTTCGATTGGAACAATAGGATTAATGAAAGGAGTAAACACATTTAATTCAGAAAAAAACATTAAACTTGCAACATATGCATCAAGATGTATAGAAAATGAAATACTTATGTACTTAAGAAAAAATAATAAAATAAAAGGTGAAATTTCAATTGATGAACCTTTAAACAAAGATGTAGATGGAAATGAACTATTGCTTTCAGATGTTCTAGGAACTGACCCAGATATAACATCAAGAAATTTAGAAGATGAAGTAGATAAAGTTCTTTTAAGAGCATCAATTTTAAAACTAAAAGCAAGAGAAAAAAAGATAATGGAAATGAGATTTGGCTTTAAAACTGGAAAAGAAAAAACACAAAAGGAAGTGGCAGATGAACTCGGGATATCTCAAAGTTATATTTCAAGATTAGAAAAAAAGATAATTGGAAAGATGAAAAAGGAGATTATAAGTAAGACGGGATGAAAGCACATCGCTGTCAATGTCTATTTAAGTTAAGGCTAAAAGTATTGATATATCTTAAAATTCCGTTCCTTGCTGGTCGGACATATCATATGAATAAATTTAGTAGTACATTCGAAGTGTGAAAAGTTGCGCTGGACTGGTCTATACTAATTTGCATCCTCCCAAACTGCGCATCACTGCATTTTAAGATATATCAATACTTTTAGCCTTAACTTGAATAGATATTGACAGCGCCGCAAGTTAATCAAAATAAAAAAGAATAAAAAAACCAAATTTGGAAATAATATATATAAAAGTTTCTAAAGGAGGTTTTCTTTTTGCTGAATAAGGTTGAGATATGTGGTGTAAACACATCAAAATTACCTGTGCTTTCAAGAGAAGAAAAAAAAGAACTTTTAGTCAAAATAAAAAATGGAGATGAAGAAGCCAGAAATGAATTTATAAAAGGAAACTTAAGGTTAGTATTAAGTGTCATTCAAAGATTTTATAGAAAGTCAGAATCAGCAGATGATTTATTTCAAGTTGGATGTATAGGGTTAATAAAAGCAATTGATAATTTTGATATAAATCAAAATGTACAATTTTCAACATATGCAGTACCTATGATAATAGGAGAAGTGAAAAGATATTTAAGAGATAATAATAGTATAAGAGTTAGTAGATCTGTTAGAGATTTAGCATACAAAGTAATTCAATTTAAAGAAAAATATGTAAAAGAACACGGAAAAGAGCCAAGTGTGGAAGAAATTGCAAAAGAATTAGAAGTAGAAAAAGAAGAAATAGCATTTAGTCTAGATGCAATACAAGATCCGGTATCACTACAAGAGCCTGTTTATAATGATGGAACAGAAAACTTATATCTAATGGATCAAGTAAAAGATAAAAAAAATAATGATGAGTTTTGGGCAGAAAAAATGACAATAAATCAAGCAATGAAAAAGTTAAATGATAAAGAAAAAATGATTGTTATAAAAAGGTTTTTTGAAGGAAGAACACAAATGGAAGTAGCAGAAGAAATTGGAATTTCTCAAGCACAAGTGTCTAGACTTGAAAAAAGTGCAATTGGACATATTAAGAAATTATATAAGTAAAATATAAAAACATCTATTAGAAAAGAAAATTGCATTAATTAATTAAAAAATACGGAAAAATTTGTATCTTACAAAATAAAGAGGATGTCCTGAAATAGGAGCCAAGAAACAAAAAATCTAACTCTTATCGAGCTGGATTTTTTGTTTCTTGGCTCTTATTTCAGGACACCATCTTTGTTTTTTAGGTTTTTATTTTAGGACACCCTCTTTATTAAATAAGAACAAATATAATAAAAATTAAAAATATAAACAATAGATAAGTACAAATTCAAAAATAGATTTTGTCATATAAAAAAATAAAAATAATATAAATATATAATAGAAGAAAAATAAAATTTGATAAAGGAGAAACAATATGCAAGACAAAGGTCTAGATTTTAAACACAAAGAAGTAGTAAATATAACAGATGGAAAAAGACTTCGGATATGTGCAAGATGTTTGTGCAGATTTAGAAACAGGTGTAATAACATCTATAATAGTACCAGGTAGCAACAAATTATTAAACATATTTTCACAAAATAATGATATAGTAATACCTTGGAAAAACATTAAATGTATAGGAGATGATTTAATTTTAGTAGAATTATAGCTATTGGTAAAAAATTACAGCAAAAAAACTTAAAAAAACTATTGACACAAACACCAAAGCATGGTATTATAAAAAAGCATCAAGTGAAAACAAAAAGAGCCAAAATAATAACACAAAAAAAGTTAAAAAAAATTAAAAAAAATGTTGACAAAAAAACTAAACCGTGTTATTATAAATAAGTACCTTGCAACAGACAAAAAAATAAAAAAATATTACAGAAGAATTAGTAATAAAAAGCACTAATAAAATTTAACAAAATGGACAATTGCTAGTTTTTTATTTTGCCCCAAATAAGGCAAAAAAATATTTTAAAAAATGTAGAAAAAAGTATTGACAAACAGAACAAGGTATGGTAAAATTCAAAAGTTCCTTGAAGCGGAACAAAAAAGTACATTGAAAAGTAAACAATAAAATCCTTTAGAGAATAAACCGAAGCGG
>CAKNNA010000058.1 GCA_930989765.1 uncultured Clostridium sp.
TCTTGTCCTAGCAAGCAATGAATCCGTTCACACGGATTCTATTCAATGGGATAAGCTCCCAAACCCTTTGATAAAAAATTTGTAAAAAGCATTTATTAGTTTAAAGAAAAATGTTAGAATAGACTATGAAAAAATAATAGCACGAGGAGATAAAAGATGGCATATTCAATTTTTGAATACAAAGAATTTGCTTCATATAATTTTTAGTGGAGATACAAATAGTTTTAAAATAAACATACAAGATGATGGAATAATTGAATATCAAAAAAATAATTTTAATGATGAGTGTTTAAAATCAGCATATTATAAATTAAAATTAAACTAATTACCATCATTAGGGCATTGATGTGGTGGTAATTAGTTTATTATATTTTTATAAAACTAATTCTACCAAATGCTTTAAAAAATCGAAAAAATATGATATATTTAAGAAGAATTTTGGAGGTAAAGATGGAAATTGTAAAACCGTTTGTAAAATGGGCTGGAGGTAAAAGTAGTTTAATTCCACAAATAACTAAATATTTTCCACTTGAATTAAAAAATAATCAGATTGAAAAATATGTTGAGCCTTTTGTTGGGGGCGGTGCTGTTTTAATAGACATTTTACAAAAATATGACATAAAACAAGCTTATGCTTTTGACATAAATAAAGATTTAATAAATTGCTACAATGTAATTAAATATAAAGTTGAAGATTTAATTCAAAAGTTAGAAAAAAAAGAAAAAGAGTTTTTGGCATTATGTATAGATGAGAGACAAAAATATTTTTATGATATAAGAACAAAATATAATTCTTACTTTTTAAATGCTGAATTAGATGCTGAACGTGCTTCTGAATTTATATTTTTGAATAGGACATGTTTTAATGGACTATATAGAGTAAATAAGTCAGGAAAATTCAATGTTCCTTTTGGTAAATATAAGAATTCAACTATATGTGATTCAAGAAATTTAAGAAATTTATCAATATTATTTAAAAATACAATATTTAAGTATGGAGATTATAAAGAAAGCGAAAGTTTAATAGATGAGAACACATTTGTTTATTTTGATCCTCCATATAGACCACTTTCGGTAACATCTGGATTTACATCTTATACAAAAGAAGATTTTAATGATGAAAACCAAAAAGAATTGGCGAAGTATTACAATAAACTAAATGTTAAAAATGCAAAGCTAATGTTAAGCAATTCTAATCCTAAGAATACTGATGAAAATGATGACTTTTTTGAAAATATTTATAAGGGATTTAATATAAATGAAGTCTCAGCTAAAAGGATGATAAATTCAAATGCAAAAGGACGTGGAGAAATTTCAGAATTATTAATAACAAACTATAAGGAGCAATTAGAATGGAATTCTCAAACAAACTTTATTATACAAATGAAACAGGAAGCTTTAGCTTAATAAATGGAGATACATTTAAAGAACTAAAGAAATTTACAAATAAAACATTTGATATGATATTTGCAGATCCTCCATATTTTTTATCAAGTGATGGTATAACTTGTAGTGGTGGTAAAATGGTTAGTGTTAATAAAGGAGATTGGGATAGAACTTTAACACAAGAAGATAAACATATATTTAATAAAAAATGGATTGGAGAGTGCTATAGAATATTAAAAGATACTGGAACGATATGGATTAGTGGAACATTGCATAATATTTATTCAATAGGAATGGCACTTGAAGAAGAAGGATTTAAAATTTTAAATAATATAACTTGGCAAAAGACCAACCCTCCACCTAATCTAGCTTGCAAAACATTCACACACTCAACAGAAACAATTTTATGGGCAAGGAAAGATTTAAAAAAAGTAAAGTATACATTTAATTATGAGGTAATGAAACAAATGAATGGGAATAAACAGATGAAAGATGTTTGGACAACTTCTCTTACAAAACCATCTGAAAAAAAGCAAGGAAAACATCCGACACAAAAACCTTTAGAAATATTAGATAAAATTATTTTAGCTTCAACGAAAGAAAATGATTTAATTTTAGATCCATTTTGTGGAAGTAGTACAACAGGTATTTCAGCAGTAAAATTAAATAGAAAATACATAGGAATAGATAATAAAAAAGAATATCTAGATTTATCAATAAGAAGATATGAAGAATTGGAGGAAAAATAACTATGAAAAGAGATTTTGCAGAATGGTTACTAACTTTCACAGATAGTATAGCAGATTATAAGTATTACATAGATTTTGAAACAATTTATAAAAAAGCGGAAAAATATAAAATAGAACTAAATATAATGAATTCATTAATAGGAAGCCAAAATATTGAAAAAGATTTTGAAGAATTAATTATTAAATATCCTGAAATAATAAAATGCATACCTACATTATTAGCTGTTAGACAGTATGAAATATTAGTCTTAGACCATGATGGAAACAAGTTTGATTATAATTTTAAAAAAATGAATTATAGTGTAGAACAATATAAAATATTTATGAGAGAAACAGGATTATTTGATTTGATTCAAAATCATATAGTAAACAATTTATATGATTATGTTTTAGGAGTTGAATCTGGTCTAAATTCAAATGCCAGAAAAAATCGTGGTGGACATTTAATGGAAGACGTAGTGGAAAGATTTATTCAAAAAGCCGGATTTAAGAAAAATGAAACATATTTTAAAGAAATGTATTTACAAGAAATAGAAGAAAAATGGAAATTAGATATGTCATTTATTAGCAATAAAAATCAAGCAACTAAAAGATTTGATTTTGTGGTTAAGACTGATAATTGTATATATGGTATAGAAACAAACTTTTATGCTTCAGGTGGATCAAAATTAAATGAAACAGCTAGGAGTTACAAAATGATAGCAGAAGAATCAGAAAAAGTTATGGGCTTTGCTTTTGTTTGGTTTACTGATGGAATGGGCTGGATTTCTGCAAGAAATAACTTAAAGGAAACATTTGATAGTATGAACAATATTTATAATATTGCAGATATGAAAAATGGGATTATGAAAGAAATATTTAAATAATATATAATATAAACAAAGAGCTCATTATGAGTTCTTTGTTTTAGTTTTTTCTATTCTATTATGTATATAGCCTAATTGCTTTCTATAAGACATTATAAATAATACAATAAGTAAGATAAACAATATTGTGTACATAATTGTGGAGTTAATATTTAGCCAATTCTTTATTTCATATGCAAACTTAGATACTAAAAGAAGAAAAAAAGTTGCTATAAAATTTCTGTACATATTGTAGTCTGCAAATAGTATTTTTATTTTTGAATCTTGTTCTTCAGCATTATAAAAATCTACACGTTCTGAACTGTCTTTTTTATTTAAAATTTTTAATTTCCACAATAATGGTTTTATAATTAAAGATCCAATTCTGCTAATAACCAATCCTAAAAAATAATATATAAAAATTGAAATAAATATATTATCAGTAGGAATTATTTTAATATTAATATAATATCTGCAACCAATGTCGAAAACGATGGCTGGTAAAATATAATTTAGTATATTATAATTTTCTAATTTATTAAAAAATTGTTCCATAGTTATTTTATCCTTTCAAAATTTTCATCTAGTCTTTCAATAATATTGTTTTTATTGCTATTGTAAAAATCTAGTTCTGATAATGTTATTTTAAAATTTAATCCCCACTTGCGACCATCGTAATAATCTGCTTCATCATTATTTTGCTTAGTAAAATATATTGATGAACATTTCAAAGTATATAATAGGTTATTAAGTTTCTTTTTATTGTATTTAACGCAAGTTATTACAACTAATGTTTTTCCAATAAATTCTTCCTTGTGTGTATTTATATATTCTATAACAAAATCTGTATCGCCTACAACTACATAGAAGTTATTCATAGAATTAAAGGGAAAGCTTTCGAGAATATAATATTGTGGTAATGTAAAGTTCCCCTTTAAGTACACTGTTTTCTTTATTATAAAATATAATTTGAAAATATTATATAAATAATCTTTTCGTCCTATAATTTCAGTATTAAAATTTTTAAATTCTTTTTTATATAAATGTTGTAAAATGTATATCATATATACGACCCCACTCTATAAGATTTTCGATAAGTTGCAGAGTTTATAGTTTTAGTGTCTTCAGTTCTAGTATTAAATATAGTATGTCCTTTGTTTTTTCCTTTGCTTATTAATTCCTCTGAACCTCCTGAGCTAGAACCTTTGTTATCTGATATTAGATATACTGTATCTTTATCGTCTTTTTTTATTTCAAATAAATCTTCAGCATGGTCTAATCTTCCGTGATGGGGAATTTGAATTATTTGATGTTCTTTAACATTTTCTTCAATGGCTTTTGTACTAGCATCTCCAACTAGTAGGAGTTTCGATGTTCCTAAATTTATACTTATTTGAACACTAGCAGCATTTACAGTTGTTTCATTATCTATAGAATCTCCTTGTCTTGAGTCTAATGCTTGTCCAGCAACTTCTAGTACATATTCTTTAGAAGGGCCTACAACTTCTATGCCATTACATATTTGGACAAAGGAATCATCTTCATTATATATATTTTGCAACAAGCCCTGTTTTCCTAAAGAAGCAATATTTGAATACCTTTCCAATATTTGTTTCTTTATAGAATCTTTAGTTTTTCTATCATCATCAATTTCTTCTAATAATTCTTCATAAAATTTTAACAATAGAATAGTATAAACTTTTTCTACTTTATTTTCTTCAATTAATTTTGGTATACCATTAAAATGGTCTGAATCGTTATGAGATAAAACAATTATTGCTTTTTTATCTGGACCATAATTTTTTTCTAAATATTCTATTACTTTTTCAGCATGTTCATTTGAACCACAGTCAAATACAACAACATCATTCCCATTATCAGATATAAAACAATCCCCAAAATCATGTTCTTTACTTTCTTTATAACTTTTAGAGCTTAACATTAAAGTATTCATAAAAACCTCCTTATATGGTATAATATTTGTGTATTTATACGAAACACAACTTAAGTACAATTTATATTTTTATTACATTTTGATTATACTAACTATTCGAACAATTGTCAATACACTTTGATAAAAAACTTACATTTTATTTAAAAAATATTTACATTTTATTTATCTTGTAATATAATTACTATAAACGGAGGGAAATACCATGAACGAAAATAAATTTTCTCAGATAATAAAAGAATTAAGAAAAAAACATAACTTGACACAACAACAATTGGCTGATATAGTTGGAATTACCGCTACTGGAGTATCATATTGGGAATCAGGAAATGCTACTCCTAACACAGAAACTTTAAATAAATTATCTAAATACTTTGGAGTAACAGTTAATTATTTATTAGGGATTAAAGATAATATGGAAGAGGATAACTCTAGAACTGCTATAATTTTTAGAAAAGCTGAACAAGTAGATCCAAAAGAAAGAGAAAAATTGCTTGACATATTAGACAGTACGATTGATATATTCTTAGGAAATAATAAAAATGGATAAGCCAAATTTTAAAAGAGCAAAAGAAGAAGCATACAAAACATTAATGGTACAAGAAAATTTTTCTTTTCCAGTTAACCCTAAAAATATAAAATTGAAAGAATATGATATTAAAATAATAAGTTTTCAAGAATATATGAAGAAAACAAAAACGACTATAAATCAGCTAACATCTAATGGGATTTTTTATGATGGATATACATATATAAAAAACAACAATATATTTATTTTTTATAACGCAGATATAGAAACAGAAGGAAGGAAAACTTGGACAATATCTCATGAATTAGGACATATAGTTTTGAATCATACTACTCAATGCGATAAAAATGAAACTGAAGCGAATTTTTTTGCATCTCAGTTATTAGCTCCTCAATGCGTATTAAAACAATTAGTGAAAACCGGTGCTAATATAACTCCATTATATTTATCTGAAAAATTTAAAATCTCTAAAGAAGCAAGTGAAAATTGTCTTCATACTCTAAGTAAAGTTATAGATAATGAATTTATAACAACGGATTATGATGATATTATAATACAATTATTTACACCATATGTTAGTATAGATTATTCCCTTAATTCATACCTTGATGAATTAGAGAATAGGAGAAAAGATTTTTACTTTTAAAGATAAATAAATATATGAAAGGAAAATATCTATATGCTTGAATTATATGAAGTATCAGAAAAAGACAAGGATATAATTTTTAATTTAATGCAACTATATACTTATGAATTAAGCTTTTTTGAAGATGAAACAACTAATTTTCAATTATTAGATAATGGTTTGTTTAAATTAAGCAAATATATAGATTTGTATTGGACACAAGAAGAAAGACATCCATATATTTTAAAAT
The DNA here is from genome assembly GCA_930989765.1 of uncultured Clostridium sp. GTDB lineage: Bacteria > Bacillota > Clostridia > TANB77 > CAG-508 > CAG-269. Next base: position 6,336 of record CAKNNA010000058.1, read on the forward strand.
ATGATGGTAAACTAGCAGGTTTTGTCTTAGAAAGATTTAACGAAGATGGAATGAATGAAATAGCAGAATTCTTTGTTTTAAATAAATATAGAAAACACGGAGCAGGAACGTTCATGGC
>CAKNNA010000059.1 GCA_930989765.1 uncultured Clostridium sp.
GATTTTTCCTGCTTCTTTGGCTTCTTCAATTCCTTTTTCTGATAATGGTACATCGGTCCAACCAGTAAATTTATTTTCTAAATTCCAAACACTTTGTCCGTGTCTTACTAAAACTAATTTAATCATAAACAATACCTCCTATAAATTTTTTATTTTTCCGATTAAAATATTATCATAATTAAATAAGTTTTTCAAATTTATTTAAAACTAAAAGAGAAGCACTATTTCTAATGATTCTCTCTCGAAAATAAAAGGGGATGTTTTGTACTATCTATTGAATAGTATTTGTTGTATTATAGTAGTCTTTTTATATTTTGTCAAATTTACAACATAGATAACTTCCCTTAAAACCAATTTACATTATCATTTCTGAACTTTGGTGTATCACTACTTTTATATGGATTATAATTATTTAAGTTGCATCCATATTCTTTTAAAAATTCTATTTTATTATTATTAGACCATTTAATAAGTGATAATCCATCAAATTCTTCTGTTTTTCCATTATTCATAGTATTTTTAAAATACCATTCTACAATAGTCTGATTATTTTTATGAAAGTATTGTTTAATATCCCATTTTAATACCTTTCCTCTTGTATTCCATTCATTAAACCAATGTTTTACTGTATCCCTATTTTCGTATTTAGGACTCCAACTTTCTATATAAATTACATTTTCTTCAAATATATTATCTATTCCTAAATCTCTTTGTTGTAACCACATATCAAACCATAGTTTGATTATTTTTTCTCTTTCTTCCATTTCCCACCTCTAAAACTTGTAATTTATCTTTCTCTATTATTAATAACTTTTTGATTAAACTTTTCTAGAAATTCTTTTGAAGTAGACCAAGAATCAGTTATATCATCAAAATTAACTAGTTTTGATAATGCCATTGCACAAATATACTCATAAGATCCTTGATTAGGACTTTTATATATTATTAAATACAATGGTTTTATAGCATCATTTCCCATATTTATAACTTCGTTGAATTGTTGACTATCTAAAGTATATTTATACCATCCCGCACTCAAATAAAAATTAATATCTTCTTTTTCTTTTTGTGCAATTTCTGCACTTAAAGATTGCAATAGTGCTGCAATTTTTTCTAAATCTATAGTGTTTACATTTTGAAATAATAATTCTTCATTAACCCCTTCTTCTGTTATTTCATCCCATTCTATATTTTCTTTATTTTTATCGTTATTTACTGTGTTAACAGGAGTAGAACTAATATTTTCAACATTGAATTTAAAGTTTTCTCTATTTATAACGCCATTTTCAATCAATTTATATGCAACAACTATCCCAATGATTATAATTAATAATATAATTAAAATTATTAAAATTATTTTCTTCTTGTTTTTCATATCACCATTAATTCCTTCCATTTTACAAATTAACCTTATGGATAAATTACTATTTGTGCTTTTATTCAACATAAGTCGACACATAACATTATATCACAATTCTAAATCTATGTCATCCTTTTGTCTTTCTTGCTTTTTATAATAATCATTATCTTTTATGATTAAGTTATGAGTTCTTTTATTTTCTTCTATTTCAATTTGATTCTTTCGTTCTATATGAAGAAAATCTTGTAAATGTATTAGATTTTCAATTCTTTCTAACAAGTGATATATTTTATTTTTTAGAAAGTCAATTACTCTTGGTTTCTCTCTTGTTTGAGTTTCATTTTCATAAGTAGATATAATATTTTCTTGTACTGGTCTAAAAATATAATCAGTTTCTTGTAAAAAGTTAATATCTTCATTTATATCATTATGCTTTCGTACTTCATTTTTAACTCTGTCTTTGTATATAGATTGCATTTCTTTAACAAAAGTGTTTACTTTACCTTTATTTTCTTCATACTTACTTGTTACAAAACTTGTTATATTATAATCTTCTTTAAATCTTTTTAATGTTTCTCCTTTTTCACATTCAAACATATAATCTCCAGCTTTACAAACATCTTTAATTGTTCCTTTTAAATTATTGTTTTGCCTAATATATTCTTCTTTAGGATTGTTTTTTCCTATATGCTTTTCTGCAAGTTCTTTATTTTGCTGATCCATTTCAAAAGACCAATCTATTCCTAGTTTTTCTTTCAAAAAAAATTGCTTACAATCATATATAAATTTTTGACTTTTGAAATAATCATTCTTGTCTGAAAAATATCTTATTGTCCTTTTCTGTAAAACTGTTCCTTTTTTTACTACTTTTACTGCATCTTCCTTTTTACATTTATTCCCCTTACTATCGTAATAATATGTTCTAGTTGCTTTCCTTTCTTCTGTAATTTGAGGCTCTTTTAGCTTTTCTCTTTCCGAAAAAATTAAATGACAATGTCTGTTTATTATTCCTTTTTTATTGTTCTGATGTATTGCACAAGTACACTCTACATTATATTTCTTCTTAAAATCTTTGCATATTTCTTCTGCTGTTATACTAGAGTTTTGAGGTATTCCTATTATTAACTCTCTAGCCTCACAACATTTTCCTCCAGCTTTTACTTCTCTATGCCTTTCTTGATTCTCTTTAGCTAACATCTTCCAAAACACATCATCAGTTGTATTGTAATAATCTACTATATTCTCTTGTCTTTTCTTATCTGTTACATAATTTATTCTACCTTTCACATTAGTTAATTTCCTGCTATCTAAATACCCACTCATTTTTCTTTATCCTCCTTTCTAAAAATTTTTCATTATTCTGTTTCACTAAAATTTATCTTTTTTTACTGCCTAATATTATATCATACTTTGCTACTTTTGTAAAGTAGCGAAAAATCACCCATAGAACATTTGCTACGCAAATGCACTATGGATTTTTCGTTGGGGATACCCCAAACCCCAAGTAGCATATTTATAAAATAACTATGCCACACAATACCCATTTTATAAAATAGGTATTGCAGGGGCTATCTCGCCCCTACGAAAATACTTATATGTATTTTCTACCCCAAACTACCGCATTCCATTGCTAATATAAAATTAGCAATTTCATTTGGTTTTACAAGGGCTTTGCCCTCTTGCTACGCAATTCACCCAGAGTTTTCTTCTCCAGGAATTGTATCTGTATATGAAAAAAGAGCATATTTCTATGCTCCAATTCCTATCGGCTGGATTTGGACTCCTCCTCACCAGCACTTATTTTATAACATATCTTGATTAAAATGTCAAGATATGTTATAGTATTTTTATAAGATATTTATATCTTATAAAATATAAGCTAATAAAGGAGCTAAGCGAGTTATGAATAAGATAAACGAAGAATTTATGTATCAAAAAAAAGATTTTGTAAAACTAGGTGTAAAAGAAGGCAGTTTTTATAAAATGATTAAAGATTTAGAAATTGATACCCCAGAATATTGCACCACAAAAATATTAAATAATGGTATTCAAGCAAAATGTTTTAATCAAAAAGCCTTTGATATTATATCTAAATACATAAACGAAAAAGGATTAAGAAATTCCAAAAACGAATTAGCTCTTGTAAATGAAAATATATCCTTAAAAGAAGAAAATCAAAAACTTCAAAATGCAGTAGCTGTTTTAGAATCTCAATACACAAAACAAATATCAGAATTAAAAGATAAATGGCACGAAACTGAAAAGCAATTACTTGAAAGAAATGGAAGTTTGATAAAAGAAGGAGTAGAAAAAGATAAACAACTTTTTGAAAGGCAAAAAGAAATAGAATTAGTAGGTAATATGAATTTTTGGCAATTTAGAAAATGGAAAAAAGAACAGCGAAAAAAAGATATATTGTAATTTCTTGTCGATTATTATATAATACATCTGCACCAGATAATTGGTGACTCCTTGAAGAAAGGAGGTACATAGCATAATGAGTTCATTCGACTTAATTTGGCGTTTGATAGTATTGTTGCTTTTGAGCTACAATAAAGATAACGACCAAGACAACCAAGACTAGAAATAGTCAAAACTAGGTAGTCCGACAGCTACCTAGTTTTTTGTTTTTTACATAAAAAAAGAAGATATGAACCGACATTCACATCTCCGTACATAGCTTTTTGTTCATTCGATCTCTTGCTAGCAATTTAATTATAGCAAATGTTTTTATATTTGTCAACTAAATCTCAATTCCTGGAGAAGAAAACTCTGGGTGAATTGCGTAGCAAGAGGGCAAAGCCCTTAATTAAAAATAATAAAAATGCAGTTAATAAATTTTAGGGTAGGTATTATAAATTAGATATAGAAATAAAAAAATAAAAAATAGGAGTTTTTATTGATATATCAATGGTTTGCTAGATTTTAGGAGTGGTCAACTACTTGACCACTTTTGTGGTCAGTTACTTGACCTATTTTTTATAACATCTTTTGTAAATCTTCAATTAGATTTTTAATATCTTCTTTACTTAATTTTGATATTTTTTTCTTTATTTTGGTCAATTCTAATTTACTATCTTGGCTTAATTCTTCTCCAAATTGTTCTTCATAAAGTTCTGTAGCTTTTTGCATTGTTCCTCTAAATAGCAAATTCACATTTAAAGTATAAATATTTTTCTTGTTTGGTTTTTTAAATATGTATTGATTTTTTAATAAATATCTTCTATCAGAATAAAATCTTGTTTTGTTTTGTTCTCCGTAACTTTCAATAAATGTATTATCGAAAGATAATTCGTTATTCCAATTCATATTGTCAATAAAATATGGTAACATTGTATTTATTGCTCTTGTTTTATGCTGTCTCGCAAGTTTTATTATTTCTTCAGGACTTGATATTCCAAAAGTACCCTTAACCCTTTTCTTTTCAGAATTATAAGTTGTTTCAGTAGACAGAATCTCTCCAGTTTCTTGATCTACTGATTGAGTAACTTTTGTTATTCCTTTCTTTTGATATTTTTGTAATTGTTCTTTTTCTTCTTCTGGAAGGCTGTTTTGAGTTCTTTTTATTTCTTCGTTCATTTCGTATTACTCCTTTGTAAGTTAATTTCATTTGTGAAAACAAAAAATACTACCATCTTGCTTTTTTAAGCATTGGTAGTATTGATAATTTTAATACGAAATTTCAATTTACCTCTTGACATATCCTATGATAATATCTTATAATTATCTTATAGTAAGACTTATTTTGAAAGCTTATATTATACTATAAGTCTTACAGAATATGTCTTGCTCTGGATCAGCAAGGCATTATTTTTTATTCTCTTTTCAATGTTAGTCTAATTATATAATTACTAAAAACGGATGTCAATAAATTTTGACGTTTTTTTTATTTTTAATGATAAATTACTCGCTTTAAATACAAAAATCGGTCTAAAGGCATTTTAAAGAGAAATAAACACAATTAAAAGGAGCAGACATTTATCTGCTCCTTTGCACAAATTGTAATTTATCTTTCTCTATTATTAATAACTTTTTGATTAAACTTTTCTAGAAATTCTTTTGAAGTAGACCAAGAATCAGTTATATCATCAAAATTAACTAGTTTTGATAATGCCATTGCACAAATATACTCATAAGATCCTTGATTAGGACTTTTATATATTATTAAATACAATGGTTTTATAGCATCATTTCCCATATTTATAACTTCGTTGAATTGTTGACTATCTAAAGTATATTTATACCATCCCGCACTCAAATAAAAATTAATATCTTCTTTTTCTTTTTGTGCAATTTCTGCACTTAAAGATTGCAATAGTGCTGCAATTTTTTCTAAATCTATAGTGTTTACATTTTGAAATAATAATTCTTCATTAACCCCTTCTTCTGTTATTTCATCCCATTCTATATTTTCTTTATTTTTATCGTTATTTACTGTGTTAACAGGAGTAGAACTAATATTTTCAACATTGAATTTAAAGTTTTCTCTATTTATAACGCCATTTTCAATCAATTTATATGCAACAACTATCCCAATGATTATAATTAATAATATAATTAAAATTATTAAAATTATTTTCTTCTTGTTTTTCATATCACCATTAATTCCTTCCATTTTACAAATTAACCTTATGGATAAATTACTATTTGTGCTTTTATTCAACATAAGTCGACACATAACATTATATCACAATTCTAAATCTATGTCATCCTTTTGTCTTTCTTGCTTTTTATAATAATCATTATCTTTTATGATTAAGTTATGAGTTCTTTTATTTTCTTCTATTTCAATTTGATTCTTTCGTTCTATATGAAGAAAATCTTGTA
>CAKNNA010000060.1 GCA_930989765.1 uncultured Clostridium sp.
AGATTATTCCTTGGTAAGGCTGAGGTCACGGGTTCGATTCCCGTTGGAAGCACCAAAAAAAAGGTTAATCCTATAAATTAAATATTATGGATTAACCTTTTATTTTTTACTTAAAATTTAATTATTTTCGCCAAATATATTTTTTATAGCTTTTTTTCTTATTCTTTGTATTGCATTATCAACTGATTTTACTGGTGCATCTAATTTTTGAGCAATATTTATATAACTTTCTCCTTTAATAAATCTATCTAAAACTTTTCTTTCAAATTTACTTAAATGCTCATCCATTGCACTTTCTATTTCTTTGTAGTGTTCTTCTTTCATTATTGTATCTAATGGGTCTTCTACAACTTTATTATTTAATTTGTTAATTAATTCTTCTCCATTTTCTTCATTATTATCATATGCTGCAAGATTAAGAGATAAATAAGAATTAAGTGGCAAGTGTTTTTGCCTATTAGATGTTTTTATTGCTGTTATTATTTGTCTTTCTATACACATATTTGCAAATGTTTTAAAGGAATTTTTTGTTTCACTATTATATGTTTTTATTGCTTTATATAAACCTATCATTCCTTCTTGAGCTATATCTTCTTTTTCTGCTCCTATTATAAAATATTTGCTTACTTTCATATTTACTAAATCTATATATTTATTTATCAAATATGATAAAGCTTCTTCTTCTCCATTTCTAATTTTTTTAATTATTTCTTCATCTGTTAGTTTTGTATATTTTTCTGTTACATAGAAAATATCACTTTTATGCATTCGCCTAATTTACCTCCAAAAGTCCTTTATTTTAGTATTATAGTTTTATTTTATAGCTAAGTCAAGTTTTTTTGTATAGAGCTTATAAATTTTCTTTTATTACCTGCCATACTTCATCTAGCTCCATACCTTTTTCCCAAGATGCTATTCCTCCTAAATTGTATTCATTAATTAATGATATTTTTGCCTTTAGTGATTCTATATCTTCTATCCATATTTTATATTTTACTCCATTTTGTTCATATTCTACATAATATTGTTTTAATTCGTCATCCCAAGTCTTTGTTACATCTTCTGGAATTTCTTCATCTATTTGATTCATAGGTATTGCTTCCCCTGTTACTCCTCCATCAGATTCTTCTTTCCATAATCTTGCATATAGTGGCACTGCAAGTATTAGTTTATCACTTTCTACTTCATATGTTTCTAAAAATTTCTTTAAATTTAGCTCAACCCAATTATATCCTGCTGTTGTTCCTGCTACATTGCTTGTTCCTCCATATTGGTCATATGCCATAAATATTAAATAGTCTGCAACATCTCCTAAGACTAATCTATCAAAACATAGTGACCAAGTATCTGCACCATCTGGTGCTGTTACATCTACTGATAATACTTGTCCTATTTCTTTTAGTCTAGGCTCAAGTTCTATTATAAATCTTGAAAATAAATCTACATCTTCTTTTTTCATATTTTCAAAATCAATATTTATTCCATCTAAATCATATTCTACACAATATGTAATTATGCTTTCTATAAGTTCTTGCCTTTTTTCAAAACTTCTCATTATACTAGATGTAACATCCATCATGCCTGTTCCTGCATTTTGCACCATTGGCCATACTTTATAACCATTATTATGTGCCCATTTTATATATTCTTCACCTGAACTGCCAATATTTTCTTCTAGCTCACCTTTTGAATTCAAGTGGAAGAATGCAGGTGATACTACATTTATGCCATCTATTGTAGTTCCTTCTCTATTAGGTGCACTGGCTACTTGTGAATAATAGTCCCAAACAAGATTAACTTTTCCTTCTATTTGTTTTTGCTTTTCTATTGTTTGCCTTGTTACAATTGTATTTGCAATTATTTTAGATTTTACATAACCAATTTTTCCATTTTCTGTTCTTATTTTTGTGTATTTTCCTTCTTCTGATATAACAACACAAGAACTTCCTTTATCTACTCTATCTACTGTTTTAGCTATAAAATTTGTTGAAGATTTTACTGATGAATTTTTGCTAACTATCGCTTTTTTCTGCTCTCTTGCTATAGAGTCTACTAAAACTACTTTAGTTTTTTCAATATATTCTATGTCTATTCCATATACATCTTTCATTTCTGTAATTGGTAAATAAATTGTATCATCTTGCTTTAAAACATGTGCAAAAGTAGATTTTTCAGAGCCATTTACTATCATTTTGTTTTCTTCAAATCCAATTACCGCAATTTTGTCTTCATATGTTGTTATTATTTGATTATTTTCTGTATCTTCATATATATATTTGTCAAAAAAGTTTTGTAAATCTTGCATAGATAAATATATATCATCATCTTGCACTAATACATCCTTTTTTAAATTTCCAGTTACATTTTTATTATTTATTATTAAGTTTATTGTTTTGTTATTATCTAAAATAATAAATTCATTTGCAATATATCCTATTATTGCTATAACAATTAATGAAATTATTACTATAAAAGTTCTTATTATATTTTTTTTCTTTTTTTCTGTTTGCTCTTTAGTCATTCTCTTAGCTTTTTTCATATTTATTCTACCTTTCTTATGTATTTTTCTACATTTTATACTATAATTTTTTTAAAATCAAGCATTTTCCTACTATTAGGTATTTTTTTATTTTTTTGAAAAAAATACCTATTTTAGATAATATACATCACATGCATTAAGTCTTTCTAAATAGTCTATTTTTTCAAGTCCTAAAGCTTTTTTTATAATATCTAGTAATTCATCATTTTCTTGGCCTTCATTAATAAATACAACCATACCATTGCTTAAATCTTTGCCTTCCATTATTTGTAAAACATTTTGCTCTGTAAGATTAATGTCTTTTGCAATATAAGATTCATCTATTTTTGCAAATAATAATATATCATCTAAAAACCTATTATTTTGTGAGTTAAATAAATATAATGTTGGAACATTCATTTCGCCTTCTAATTTATTTACAATATCTTTTTTACTTGAATACATAACTTCAGGCTCAAGTATAAATCCATCTCCATATACTGCTTTTATTACTCTATTTGAAATTATTGGAAAAATAAGTATTATTATAAATGTTAAAATCAAAATAATATTCAAGGTTTTTTCTTTTACTAGATTGTTTAGTAATTCTTCTAATAAATAAATAACCAATATAAAACTTATACCACATATAGGTAATATATATCTTAACTCTATCCAAGGTGATGCTATTGCTACTATAATAAAGTAAAATAATGTTGGCAAAAATATATATTTAAAATATTTATTTCTATTTTCAAAAAGTTTTACTTTTTTTACTTTTTTGTATATTAAAATTCCAATTATTGCAATTATTAATATAAATAACAAGTTATTAAATCCATATGCATTAATTCTAACAATATATTGTCCTATACTTCCTAGAAATTTAGAAATATTTGTTAAGTTCTGTATTGCTCCTTGTCCTCTATACCCAAAAAACATGTGCTTAATTGAATATGGAAAAATCATTAATGATATTACAGCTGCAATTAGTATAGTTCCTATATATTTTCCTAAGTTTTTATAATCTTTTTCTTTTATGTATTTTAAAACAAACATTATAAATAGCATTGCTAAATAAAATAAATAATAATAATGTGTTAAAGAGCCTAATGTTGCAGTTATTCCGATGAGTATAAGCAGTTTTATATTATTTTCTTTTTGGCCTAATAATTTTAGGTGTAAATATGTTGTAATTAAAATGTTTAATGTAGTTAATGCATACATTCTAATATATATAACATTTGTTATTGATGCAAGTGTTATACTTGATAATAATGCTAGTATTACAGATTTTTCTTTGTATTGATTTTTACCTTCTAATAATTTTTGCAAAATTAAATACATAAAAATAGTTATAAATATGTATATAATTATATTTACTATTATTCCTGGCCATTTTGAATAACTTCCAATATTAAATCCCATAGCAATTCTTAATATTAAATAATATAATGGTGGGTGAACATCATTTTTTTGATTTTCATATACTTGAGCAAAATTTCCTTTTTCGTCTTCATTTACTGTTAAATAGTCTTCATAATATTCTTTAGTATGCCATGTATTATAAAAATCTTGATTTTCTTGAATTTCTACTTTGTCATAACTTGCAAGTCCTAAAGAATATGCCTCATCCATATGTATATATGATTTATTTATTCCTGCGATTATAAAAAATATTGTTTGTATTACTATCGCTATTATTAACATTATTGTTATTTTTGATTTCTGTTTCATCTAATTCATCCCTTTTTCTATACAATAAAAAAATTAAAGAATTGATTTTTAAACCAATTCTTTCTCCACTTTTAGCTCTTGCTTTTCAGCACTTGCCATTTCGTTTATTTTAATATCTCTTACGTGGTTTATTTTTTCCCATTCTGTATTTCTTTTAAATAAGCATTTGAAATTAATTAATAACCATGAGCCCATAAATATTGGATAACATAAAAGTCCTTTAAGCATTGGCCTAATTGGTCTTTTGTCTAGCCACATTACAAATGCACTTGTAATTATTGGGAATAAGAATGTTGGTACTAAATATCTTAATATGTTTATAATTAGGTCTGCTTGTGTCATTGCATTTCCTGCATACATTAAGAAGTTTGTTAATATTAAAACAATTGTTAGTATAAACATTGGTATACTTCCTATAATATAAAGAAAACCATCTATATTCATTAAAGTTTTGTTTGTTTTTATTGCTTTTGCAAGTTGCATTGTATATTCTTTTATACATTGCATATGTCCTACTGTCCATCTACTTCTTTGTGACCAACTTTGTTTAAATCCTACTGGTTGTTCGTCATATACAATTGCATCTGTTGCCCAGCCTAATTTTTTTCCTTTTATAATTCTTTGCAATGAAAATTCTATATCTTCTGTTAATGTAACTGTTTTCCAACCTTGTGGTTTTAATATATCAAATCTTACCATAAAACCTGTTCCATTTAGTAATGTAGATAATCCTATATTGTATCTTGCTAAATGGTAAAATCTATGCATTGTCCAATAAAATAGTGCATATCCTGATGTTATCCAGCTGTCTGTTGGGTTTTTTATATCTCTATAACCTTGAACTACATCTTCACCTTGGCATAATTTTTTGTTCATATTTTTTATAAAGTTTTTGTCTACAATGTTATCTGCATCAAATACACATACTGCATCATAGTCAGCATTTTCTTCTATTTTTTGTTTTAAAAACCAGTCTAATGCATACCCTTTTGTTCTTTTTTCAGGGTCGAATCTTTCATATACTATTGCTCCTGCTTTTCTTGCTACTTGTGCAGTATTATCTGTACAGTTATCTGCAATTACATATATGTCAAATAAATTACTATCATAATTTTGATTTTTTAAACTATCTATTAAATTTCCCACTACTTGTTCTTCATTATGGGCTGGTATTATTGCCATAAATTTATGATTTTTTTCTACTTTTAAAGGTTTATCTTTTAATTTTATTAATGAGCATACACTTATTAATAATTGATATAACCAGAATATTGTTACTATCCACACTAAGGCTTCTCTTAGTATATATAAATATTCCATTTTTTTACCTCACTTTGTATATTTTATATATATTTATTATTCTACCTTTTCTATTATACTATTATTGTTAAAATTATGCAACTTATTTTCATAAATTTATATGTTTTATTTAAGTTTAAAAGTAAATTCTAGATTTTGTTTAAAACTAGAATTTAGTCTTG
>CAKNNA010000061.1 GCA_930989765.1 uncultured Clostridium sp.
CTTATTGTATATTTTACTATATCTCCTTTTTTTACTGATACTGGCTCTTTGTTTAGAGTATACTCTGCTGTTGTTATTTTATTTCCTTCTGAATCTTGAGTGTTTAATTTACTTACATCTACATTTTCTATTCTTTCTGGTACTGTAGTTCCATTTACTTCAACTATTCTTTTTATTAATTTTAAGTCAAAACTTTGTGGCTCTAATACTAGTTTTTCAAAGTCATCATCATCTTCTTGTCCTGGATAGTAAATGTTTTGGCTTAAGTCTTCTTCTGTAGTTGTTCCTTTGTAGTCTTCCATATTGTCTTTGTTTACTTCTGGTATTATTTCTGGAGTAGAGTCTCTGTCTAGTCCTTCTTGGTTTGTTATTGTAACTCCATCTTCGCTATCATATTCTTCTTTAATATATGCTACATTTGTTAATATTTTTCTATTGTTTGCATCTGGTTTTTCTGTTACTTTACATTCTATTTCTATTGTTTCACTTTGCAAGTTTCCTTCTTCATATGGTGCTAGGTTTGTTTGATTATTTTCTTGTCTTTCTATTGTTACTTGGTTTGTATCTTGGTTATATGTTCCTGTAAATCCTGGTGTATTTATTTTTACATATTCTAGTCCTGTTGGTAACTGGTCTACTATTTTGGTTACTCTTCCTTCTTTTTCTCCTTCATTATATACTGTTATATTATATGTTACTGTGTCTCCTGTTTTTACTGTTACTGGGTCTTTTCTATGCTTATATGTTGCTGTTGTGCTTGTTTGTAATGTTCCTTCATCTATTTGTGGTATTCTTGTATTTGTACTAGATAATTCTATTCCATTTATTTTTGTTATATATTTTCTTAATGCCATGTCAAATTCTTTTTCTTCTTCTGGTAATTTTTCTATGACTATTATTGGTTGGTTTGTTGTTATTGTTGAATGTGCATATAGTGTTATTTTTGTGTTTGATTCAGCTGTTCCATCTTTATATTTTTGTCCATTTATTTTTGCTGTTTCTATTAAGTAATTGTATATTTTTACAGCTTGTCTTTGTCTTTGCTCTCCTTCTTTTTCTGCTTCTTCTTTTCCATAATCACTTAAGCTATAATATTGGTCCATTCCTTGTATTTTGTATGTAAACCATCCATTTTCATCTTCTGGTTTTCCATATTGGTTATATACTGTATCATATATTTCATCATCATAGTTTGTAAAATACCAAAGTGCTGCTTGCTCTATTGCTTCTATATCTGTATCTGTTAATTCTAGTGTGAATTCTTCTGGTATATGAATGTCAGCAGCTTCTAGTAATGCTTGTTTGTCTTCTTCTGTTGATACACCTGGTAAATACATTAAGTCTGCTAGTGCCATTATGTTGTAATATGTATCATTATCTATATTTACAAGACTTTTTATTACATCATTATTGCTTTTTAATATTTCTTCTCTTTCATTTTTAAAGTCATATGAGATGTTGTATGTTGCTTTTTCTCCTGGGTTTCTGAAACCTACTCCTGCTTTTACACAAAAATAGTTTTTGCTATTATCATAGTTTTTGTCTTGCTCAGAGTCACTTTTATATTCTACTATATCCCATAATTTAGCACCTACCATTGTTTCTGGTGTTTCACCATTTCTATCTGGGTTTCCTATTGCATATGCCATATTTGCTGGGTCTGTGTTTGTTCTGTATTCTTGAACACCTAAATATAGTGGTGGCTCAAGTTGAGTTGATGCTTTGCTTAAGTTTGGCATTATCATTAGTGCTAGTGCAAATAATATACTAGTGATAAAAAGACTTTTCTTTTTTAGTTTCATATTTTCCTCTCCTTTTTTTAATACATATTATATTTATTTTACATCTTTTTTTGTTATAGTCAATAGTTAATTTTTCCTGTTTTTTTGTTCTTTTTTGTTGCGGTTTTTTTTATTTACGGATGTAGCTTTCTTAAGTTTTTTATTATTTTTTTGCTCACATTACAATTATATTACATTTTCGTTACAAAATCAATAGTTTTAGGCTTCTTTTATTGGGGATATAGATTAATTTTGTTATTTATAATAAATTATCACATTAATTAATTTATTTATTGATAGAAGAGTTTAAAATTATTAAAGTTTAAATATTAATAATTCTATTTTTTTCATAGTTTTATTTTTTTCTCATAAATATATTAATAGTTTTATATTATTGAGGTATGTTTATGAATAATTTTATTTTTAAATTTATTTTAGTTTTTTCAATTTTTGTTTTTTGTTTTAATCTTTATTCCTTTGCTGATGATATTGAGCAAGATGAGGATAATAATTTTAAACTTATAAATTCTGAAATAACTTCTGAAACTTCTACTAATGTAGACCCTTTATCTACTATTAATTCAAGAGCTTATGTTGTAATTGATAGAAATACTCATATGGTATTATGTGGTAAAAATGAAAATGAAACTAGAAAAATGGCTTCAACTACAAAAATTATGACTGCAACTGTTGTTTTAGAAAATACTAATTTAAATGATATTGTTACAGTTTCTAAAAAAGCTGCTGGTACAGGTGGCTCGAGATTAGGTCTTAAGACTAATGATAAAGTATCTGTTTTAGATTTACTTTATGGTCTTCTTTTATGTTCTGGAAATGATGCTGCTGTTGCTCTTGCAGAATTTACATGTGGTAGTATAGAAGAGTTTTCAAAGCTAATGAATGAGAAAGCAAAAACGCTAGGTCTTACTAATACAAACTTTGTAACTCCTCATGGGCTTGATTCTAGTGAGCATTATACTACTGCATATGAACTTGCAGTTTTAACTTGCTATGCTCTTCAAAATGATACTTTTTTGAAAATAGTTGGAACTAAAAATTATACTATTACTATTAATGGTTACCCTAAAAGCATTAATAATACAAATGAATTACTTGGAAACTTAGATGGTGTTTATGGTGTGAAAACTGGTTTTACAAATGGTGCTAATAGGTGTTTGGTAACTAGTTGCAAGCGTGGTGATTTAGATATTATTTGTGTTGTTTTAGGTGCTGATACTAAAAACTTTAGAACAAAAGATAGTATTAAATTAATTAATTATGCTTTTTCTAATTTTTCAATTGTAAATGTTAAAGATATTATTTACGATGAATTTGAGTTTTGGAAGCTTAAAAATTTATCTAATATTAATGTAAACAAAGCTTCTTGCACACAAATTTCTTTGAATTTGAGTACACTTAAATATGATTATATTCCTGTCCGAAATAATGAAATTAGTGATTTATATGCTTATATTGATTGCAATTTATTTTTTGAAGCTCCTTTAAATACTAATGATGTTCTTGGTAAAGCTTATTTGTATAATGGTGATGACATTGTCTTAGAATGTGATATTGTTTTGGGTAATTCTATTCCTAAAAAGGGTATTTTTGATTATTTTTCTAGCTTTTTTTATGATTTTAAGACTATTGTTTCTTTTAGTATTTAACTTTTGTTTATAATTTTATTTTAATTATTTTTTAAATTTAAAGAGCCTAATTTTTAATAAAAATTAGACTCTTTTGGGAGCTATGCCATAATTTTATTACGAAGCTTTTCATCGTCTAGCTCTTGATAGATGATCCTGTTATACTCACATATTTCTTCAATGCTTGCTGCATCAGGGAACTCTAATATGTATGGCATTTTTGCATTTATTTTTTCGAGCACCATCTGAATTTTAATATTTTTCCGAGCTTCGTCTTTTAAGTTTTTTACTGCCTCTTTTATCATTTTTATGCTCCTTTCTTGTTTGCAAAACTAAAATTGTTTTGCATGTTTGTTTTATGTTTACAATTTAAGTATATCTTAATTTTTAAATTATGTCAAATTCTATTTGATATTTTAAAAATTTTAAATTGCAATTTTTAATTGTGATTTTAATTTTAATTTTAATTTTTAATTCTACTTTAATTTTGCAATTTTTAATTGAAATTTAAAAAATCCAGTTACTCTGGATTTTTTTTATTGAACATTTTCTTTTATGTAATCTACTACATCTCCTACTGTTACAACTTTTTCTGCATCACTATCTGGGATTTCTATATCAAATTCTTCTTCTATTGCCATTACTAGTTCTACTATGTCTAATGAATCTGCTCCTAAATCGTCTATGAATGAAGCTTCCATGGTAACTGCTGTATCTGCTACTCCTAGTTGTTCAACTATTATTCCTTTTACTTTTTCTAAAATTTCTTCTGAACTCATACCTTAGAGTTCACCTCCTCTCAAGTTTCAAATGATATATTCATTTGTTGGTTTCTTTTTTTATAGTATCTTTATATTATATGTTTATATATTTGTCAAGTCATTTTAAAAATAATTTTTTGTTTTTATACTAGTAAGTCAGTATATTCATTTTTTATTGGTTTTTGTAGGATTTTTGTTTTCTATATTTAATTATTTTTTACTTTTTTCAAACTCTTCTATCATTTTATCCACAGCTTTGTTTTCAACAAATTGTTCTGCTTGAATTATTGTGTATTCAAATAGTAATTCATCACTACTTCCGTGTGCTTTTACTACTGGTTTTTTTACTCCTAAAAATAGTGCTCCTCCATATGATTTATAATCCATTGCTTTACTAAATCTTTTAAGTGCAGGAAGTGATGGTACTGCAAGTATTTTTGCTAAGGTATTTTTCATAAGGCTTTCTACTAAGGTTTTTTTTACGAATTTGCCTAGTCCTTCTGTAGTTTTTAAAAACACATTACCTGTAAATCCATCTGTTACTATTGCATCTATTTCTCCAGAAAAAGCATCTCTTCCTTCTACATTTCCAACAAAATTTATATTTAATTCTTCTGATTTTTCTTTAAGCAGTTTATAACTTTCTTTTACTAAATCATTTCCTTTTGTTTCTTCTGTTCCTATGTTTAATAATCCGATTTTAGGGCTTTTTATGCCAAATGTATTTCTTATATATATGCTTGACATTTGGGCAAATTGTAATAGGTTTATAGGCTTACAATTTGTATTTGAACCTGCATCTATTAAAACTAGTTTGCTATGATAAGCTGGCAAAATTCCTGCTAATGCTGGCCTATCTATTCCTTTTATTCTTCCTACAATTAATGTTGCACCAGTTAATAATGCTCCTGAATTTCCTGCTGAAATAAATACATCTCCTTCATCTTCTTTTAGCATTTTAAATCCTACTACCATAGATGAGTCTTTTTTATGTTTTATTGCAACTGTTGGAGTATCACACATTTCTATTGTCTCTGTTGCATTTCTTATTTTTAACCTATCAGAAATTTCTTCTAACTCTTTTCCATAAAATTCTTTTATTTTTGACCTTATTACTTCCTCTTTTCCTACAAGAATTACTTCTGCTTTTACTTTATTTATAGCATTTACTGCCCCTTTAATATTTGCATCTGGTGCGTTATCTCCACCCATTGCATCTAGTACGATCTTCATGTTTTTTTCCTCCAAACTGTATTTTTATATTTTATTGTGAATATATATATTTTATTATTCTTTTTTGAAAATTACAAGTAATTTTTATAATATTTTAATTTTTTTGAACTTTAGGGACGTTCCTTAAAGTTCACCTAAAGTTCATAGTTAAAAGAGGATGTCCTGAAATAGGAAACCAAGAAACAAAAAATCCAGCTCAATAA
>CAKNNA010000062.1 GCA_930989765.1 uncultured Clostridium sp.
GAATATAAAAAAGTGTCCTTATAAAAATTGTCTAAAAAAGGGTTGACAATCCACTTTGCAGCAATTTAGTACAATAGTTATTACGAGTGCAATTAGTGTTATACCTTTTTGATTTTTACTTGTTTTAAAGTTTAGTTTTCTCATTAAAAATTCCATTCCTTTCTTCTTTTGATTCTCTGAAATTATATTATCATAAACGAAACCACTTTGCAAGCAAAAGTGAGTGCATAATTAAAAAGTTTTATATATTTGATTTAAATTGATTTTTATATAGTTTTTACTATTTTTATCTATAATATTCAAAATATCATATTCAATTTATAAAAATATAAAAGTTTAATGTTTTTTATGGTGCAAAGTGTTAACACTTAAAACATATCATAAAAAAATTATAAAATCAATACATATATTATAAAAAATGGAGTGAAATGAAAATATGTCATTCATTATTAAATTCAATGGGAATATGAATGTAATAGGTAGATTATTAAAAAAATATAGAGTTAAAGAAGGGCTTTCTTATGAACAATTAGCTACTAAACTTGAATTGATGGGAATTAGTATACACAAGCAAAGTATATATGATATAGAAAATAATAAAAGAACAGTTAAGGATTACGAATTATTTGGAATAGCACATGTTTTAGGAATTGATGTTAATGATTTATTAGAAGATATAAAAAAAGAATATAAATAATTTTTAAAAGGCAAACAACATAAATTATTTGCCTTTTTCTTTTTCATAATTTTCAAAATGTTTTACAAAATTATCTATTAAGTTTTTTAAAGTAATTTTTGAAAAATCAAATAAAATACTAACATATTCAAGAGTTTTATCAATATAGTTTTTTAATTTGTGGTTTTCTTTCTTTAATTTTTCGTTTTCGTATTTTAAATTGTTGTTTTCTTCTCTTAGTTTTTCTATTTCATTTATAGCAGTATATGATTTACTTAGTTGTAATTTTAATTTATTAGTGTATTTAATTAATTTTTTATTTTGTTCTAATACTAAATTTGTATTTAGTGGTTGTACTTGATTATGTGTTAATTCATATTTTATATTATCATAATTAGTTATTTGTTTTAATGTTTCTGTATCTATATGTTTAGCTCCTTTTGATTGTCCTCTTTCTAAATCAAAACCATTATCGGTAATATATTTATAAAATGCATCTTGTAATTGTCTATAACTGTCTTTACCTTTCCAATATTCACTACAAGCGATTTTATCTATTTGTTTTCCACTTTTATTATCTAATTTGTGAACAACCGGAACAAAAACTAAATGCATATGTGGGGTAGATTCGTTCATATGTACTTTTGCAGATAATATGTATTTTTCTCCTAAGTTTTTGTAATTTGTTACAAAATTATATGCGATTTGAAAGTATCTTTTTGTTTCTCTTTCTCCAATATTTTCAAAGAATTCTCTATCAGATGTAATTAGAAATTCACAAGCTACATTAGTTGTTTTTATTATTCTTCCTTGTAAGTTATTTTCTTTTTGTAATCTCTTAATGGCATTTAAATAGGTAGTATTACATTGTTTTAGTGAATAGTTTTTCATAGATTTTGTTTTATCAATATCTTTATTTGAGTAATTTGTATTTTTTCTTTCGTTATGTTTGTATAGTCCTGCTAAATTATCTTTTTTATAATTAGCATTTCTAATTATTGCATAACTCATTGGCAATATTTCCTTTTTTTTAAGATAGCCTTCGCAGGCTTACTAAAATAAAATACCTCCTTTGATTTTTCTTATTTGAAACTCTTTTTATGAGTTACTAACATACTAGAACGTCGCAGACGTTCTGTATGGTCAGGGAAAATTCTTTTCCCTAACAACCCTTTTATTGCACGATTAATATTTAATTTATTTCGCTATGCTCAATAAATAAAATATTTTAATCGTGTTCTAAAAATATTCGCCAAAGTCTCATATTTTTAGAATAGATTTTGTAAGTACTAGCTTACAAAATCTATATAGTATTGCTTAAGATTAAATTGTTATTTTATTAGTATTGATTTTTCTTAATTTTTAGCAATTTATATTAATTTTTATTATTAAAACTATTAGCTAAACAAAACTTTATTTTTATGCTAGAAATAAACTAGCTGTCTTTCCTTAGCTACCAGAAATATATAAATAGCTTAAAAATAGCATATTTCAAACAATTGAAGATATGCTATTTTTATATTTATTATTTATTTATCACATTAGTTTTTTAATAAAGTCGAAGAGTAAGTATGTCTAATAGAATGAAATTAGCGTTAGAAATATTAAATATTATAGAAGGAAAAAAAATCCAGCTAAAGTTTAGCTGGAAAGACGTGAACAAATTAAGCAAAGCATTGCAAAAATGCCAAATAAAAGCGCATTCCGCGCACCATCTTTGCTTGAAGAGAAAAGCCACAAAATAGCTGTTAAACCAATTATTATCCACATATATAGTACCTCCTAGGTTGTTTTATAAAACAATTATAACATATTTTACATAAAAAATCATAGTGACTCTTTTTAAAATTTGATAAATTTATAAAAAATGGTACCACAATTAAAAAAGAGCATAAAGTAAGTTGAAGATAATCTAAATAATGTAGTATTATTAAAAATACTTTTGAATTAACTCTTTTTTATCCATATTAACAAATACATTTTTATTTTCTTGAATTTCTTCAATTAATTCTGAACATACCTTTCTTGCTAAATCAAACTCTTTTTTTGTTATCTGTTCATTCTGTAAAGCCTCTAATAATTCATCTTCATCATCGACTATTATTTGATTGTCTTCATTAGGACAATATATAATATCTAAATATAAATCATCATAATATGGTATATTCTCTTCTACGCCATTGTAACATGTCATATCAAAATAATACCCTACTACATTTGCATTTTTATCTAGATATGCCCTTGCATTATAAAAATGATTTAATGGTGTGAATTCAACTACAAAATAGCCATTATCAAGATATACAATGTCTTTCCCAGACTTATTCATAAAGAAAGTTTCATCGATTTTGTTAATTCTTTTGATTGTTAAATAGTAATTTTCATTTTCTCTTTTTTGTATAACTAAATCCCAATCAGAAACTCCTTTCATATAAGTTTTGCTTGTGTATTTTCTTTTCATCGTTGATTACATTCATCATCCTTTCATTATATTTAATATAGTATTTACATTTTAGTAAAAGCCTAAGACTTTGTCAAGAAAAATCTGTTTTTATTAGCTCTTAACCTTATCTATTTTCTTGTGATCTTGGCAATAAAGTTTCGTTTTTGTAATTTTAATAAATCTCTTAAAATACCTTTTAAAATTATTGTTAATTTCTTTTGCGGATGTACAAAAGGTAGAAAAAAGTTTGAATTATATTCACTGTAAAAAAATATAAATTTGCAATGCTATATAAGAGATTGGAAAATTTTATTTTAAATTTATATCATTTAATAAAAAACCTTATACTTATGTTATAAACTAAGTTTAAGGTTTTTTATAATTTTTTACTACGGATTAAGCAAATCATCTAAAATTTTAGGATATATTTTAGAAGCATTACTATTCCAGTTATCAACAATTTTTTTAGCACGCTCTCTAGAGCCTGCAAAAGTCTTAACTTCAAAAATTGTTTCATTATTTTCTATAATTTTACACTTTACAGTGTAATCATTTTCATTTTTAGGGATAAATTCAGCAATTACTGATGTTTCATCTGCAATAGAAGCAAGTTCATCTTGAAATACATTGTCAGCCTTTAGTTTTAAAATACCTGGTAAAACATCTTTTGTAAGAGATAATGCATTTTTTCCTTCAGATGTAATTTTAATAACAGTCATATCATCTTCAGTGTCTTTTGTATATGTACCTACTAGCTTTGTTTCAATTAAGTCTGTTAAAACTTGTTTAAAATAAAAATAATTGATGCCATTAATTGATGTAATAATTTTAAAAAGTCCATCTTCAATTATGCCATCTTTAATTTGTTCTAAAATGTATAAGATTAAGACTTTATTTTCAGCCAAAGCAGTAGTATTATCTGAATTTGGCATAAATAACACTCCTTACTAAATTTTTGTGTATTATATCATAAAAAATGTAAATTGTAAAATATTTTTATACAAAATGTTTAAAAATGCATATATAAGTGGTATAATGAAAAATGGAAAAATAAAATATGGATATATATTTTTTATATTCATAAACAAAATGAAACTTAAATTAAAAAAATTTAAGAAAGGGTGATAAATAATGAAAAAAGGAAAAGTGGTTTTAGTAGGGACAGGATTTGTAGGAATGAGTATGGCATATTCTATGTTAAACAGAGGAGGCGTAAATGAACTTATATTAATAGATATAGACAAAAATAAAACAATAGGAGAAGAAATGGACTTATCTCATGGACTTCCATTTGCACCACAAAAAATGGTAATAAAAGCAGGGGATTATTCAGAATGTAAAGATGCACAAATTGTAGTAATAACAGCAGGAGTTGCACAAAAACCAGGACAAACAAGACTAGAACTTGCTGAAATAAACACAAAAATAATGAAACAAATTACACAAAGTATAATGGAAAGTGGTTTTAATGGAGTTATAGTAGTAGCAAGTAATCCAGTAGATTTAATGACATATGTAGTTTCAAAAGTATCTAAACTTCCAAAAAACAAAGTATTAGGTTCAGGAACAGTACTAGACACAGCAAGACTTCGCTACTTGATGGCAGATTACTTAAAAATATCTAGTAAAAATATACATGCATATATAATGGGAGAACACGGAGATTCTTCATTTGTACCTTGGGAACATGCATATGTTGGATGTAAAAAAATAAAAGATGTAATGAAAGATAACAACTTGCCAATGGAACATCTAGATGAAATCCATAAAAAAGTAGTAGATGCAGCCTATGAAATAATAGAAAAGAAAAAAGCAACATATTATGGAATAGGAATGGGATTAAATAGAATAGTAAGAGCAATTCTAGATAATGAAAACTCAATATTAACAGTATCTACTTATTTGCAAAATGGGGAATACAATCAAGATGATATATTTATCGGAGTTCCTGCAATTGTAAATAGTAATGGTGTAAGAGAAATATTAAATCTAGATTTAACAGAAAAAGAACAAGAAAAACTAAATGAAAGTTGTAAAATTATAAAACAAATGAGAATAGATTCAATAGATAAAATTATAGATGAACTTTAAATTGATAGTGAACTTTGGGGATGTCAATGTCTATTTAAGTTAAGGCTAGAAGTATTGATATATCTTAAAATGCAGTGACGCGCAGTTTGGGAGGATGCCAATTA
>CAKNNA010000063.1 GCA_930989765.1 uncultured Clostridium sp.
TTAAAAAAAGCATAAATTTTTTACACACTTCCCAAGAGGCAAAGGTAACAAGAAAATAAACCTGTCCCAGATTAACCATTTTTGGTTACTTCGGACCTGTCCCAGATTGACCATTCACAAAATTCACTTTTTCGACATAAAATTTATTAAGCCCATTTAATAATAAAATACATTAAACCTTAAATATCCCCACCATCAAAATAGAATTCTTTTACTATAAAACTTGCAATTTTACGAAAGGGATGGTTTCAAAATGAATAGCATAAGAAAGGGTAAATATGTTAGCAGAATTTCCCATGATAATGACATAATTTTTTTAGTTGATAAAATTATAACTAAAAACAATCAAAAAATTGCACTTTTAACCGGTATTGTCGAAAGAGTTGAAGCTGATAGTCCTCTTGAGGATTTAAAAATTGTTAATAAAAAAGTGGTTTATGAAAATTTAAGGAATTTAGATAAAAAAATTAAAAATAGATTAGATACAACTTTAAATTCTATTAAAACAAAAAAAGATATTTTTAGTAGAAGTAATAATTTTGAAAACAAAATTATTACTGGTAAAATTCTACATTTAGATGGTGATAAAAAATATTCAGAAAAATCATATTATTATTATAAAAAGGTCGGTCTGAATGCAATTGTAAAAAATGTTCCTGAATATAAACAGCCCAAAATTGTATATAATTTATTAACAATTTATAAACCTGATATCTTAATAATAACAGGCCATGATGGTATGATAAAAAAAGATATGGGTTATAATGATATTTATAATTACAGAAATTCTAGACATTTTATAAATACTGTAAAAGAGGCAAGACGCTATGATGCAGAAACAAATAATCATACAGTTATTTTTGCAGGAGCTTGCCAAAGTTATTTTGAAGCATTAATTATTGCAGGTGCAAATTTTGCATCTTCTCCTGCTAGGATATTGATTGATTTTTTAGATCCTCTAATTATTGCAGAAAAAGTTGCTTTTACAGAAAAATATAAATATATTACAATTGATGATATTGCAACAGAATTGCGTGATGGAAAACGCGGAGTTGATGGAATTGGTGCTAATGGAAAAATGGTAAAACTAAAATTTACTTAACTAATTACCTCTAATAATTTTATAAAATTACTATAATTCTTAATCTTTATTCTTTAATCTTAGAAGTGTAATATTTCTGTAATTTATTTGTAACTTAAATGTAATTTTATTTATTTCTCCTTGGTACTCTAAGGTTATAAGCTTTTTTAGTCAGTTTTATTTTTTGACATTTTTTTCAAAAAATGCTATACTAAAACCATCTTAAGGGAGTAGGTGATAGTATGATTTGTAGAAATGACATCACAAATCTTAAAACTGACATCTTAGAAAAAATAGGCCAAAAGATAATTGTCAAAGGTTCTTTAGGAAGAAGTAAAGCCTTTGAAAAAGAAGCTACAATAGAAAAAGCTTATCCAAATATTTTCGTAGTAAGATATGAGGAGAATAATAGAAATGTTACTTATAGTTATACAGATGTTTTAACTAGAACAGTGGAAGTTGAAGTATTTGATGGCAATTCATATAGTCCATTAATTCCACCTCCAGTTGAAGCTAAAAAAAGAAAAAATGCAATTTAAATAATATTTTATAGATTTACTTAAATTGTAATTAAATTTGTATCCAAGAAAAAAATAGCCTCTTTATTAATACATTGGCTATTTTTTTTTATTTATATTTTATTCATTTATTTAATTCAAAAAAAGAGGTTTTTCCTCTACTTATGTTGTAAATAACCTATGAATCTTAACCTCTATTTATCAGACTTTAAATGACTATATTTTAGTTTTGTTGCCATTCCTCCTCTTATGTGTCTTTCTGCTTTATTTTCATCTAAAATTATTCTAACTTCTTTTGCTAAGCTGGGATTAATTTTCATTAATCTTTCTGATACATCTTTATGCACAGTACTTTTACTTAATCCGAATTTTTTTGCTGCTCCTCTTACTGTATCTTTTGAATCTATTATATAATGTGCTAATTCTGTTGCACGTTCTTCTATTGACACACCTTTCATATTGTTCTAACTCCTTTTATTTGGAATACTTTTGTTTAATTGTATTCTTGTTTATATGGAGTTAGAACTTTTTTATTTTATATGTATATGAAAAAAACTACTCCTATTTTAGAGATTAATTATGAAATCCAATTCTTATTCTTTTGTTTTCGTTATGTGAAATTGTAGAAATAGTATTTTCAACATCGCTTTTGGTTATATTATTTATTGCATTAACATTAGAATGTGCTATTCTATTTGCTTGTTCGAACTTTGTTTTTTCAAAAAGATTTCGAACATATCTACCATTTCCAAAATTATTTTCATATTTTGCAATATGGAAGTCATTAATTAATAATTCTTCACAACTATTAGATAATTTATATTTTTCTTTTTTACACATTCTTTTAAATATTTCTAATAATTCTTCTTCACTATAATCTGGAAAATTAATAGTAAATTGAATTCTACTTTTAAATCCCGGATTAAGTTGTAACAGTTTTTTCATTTCTTCAGTATAACCTGCCAATATGATACAAATTTCATTTCTGTGATCTTCCATTTCTTTAATAAGTGTTGCAATTGCTTCATCTTCAAAACTACCTCTTCTATCTGAAACTAAACTATATGCTTCATCTATAAACAAAACTCCTCCGATAGCTTCTTCCACTATATCATGAACTTTTTGAGCTGTCCACCCTACATATTTAGCAACTAAATCTCTACCATGTATTTCTACAAACTCTCCTTTTCCACTTAAAATATTTTCTTCCTCAAATATTTTTCCTATTACTCTCGCGATACTTGTTTTTCCAGTACCAGGATTTCCAGTAAAACACATATGTAATGCTGGTATTTGTCCTCTTTCTTTATTAACTTTTACATAATTAAGGATTGTATCCATTTGTTTTTTTACATCATAAAGACCAATTAATTCGTTTAATTCTTCTATAGCATTTTTTTCTTCATGTTTTTTATTATTTTTTTGATTTCTCTTTCTTATTTTATTAGTTGAATAAAATTCTTTGTTCTTTTTTAGTATTTGCTTATCAACAAAATCAAAATTTTTTGTCTTACACTCTATTAATAATTTTTTTATCATATTTTTTAAAATCCAAAACGGAACATCTGCATAATCTTTTATATCTTGTTTCTTGTATTTTATATTATATTCATCTAAAATTTTTTTACAATACATAATTTTATCATCTAATGAAATTTTATCTATTGTCATTCTAAAAGAATATAAATTTTCAAGTTCTCCATCAACTTCTCCTTCACAAAAATTTGTATCTTCAAAAATAAATACTTTATTTTTCAATTTATTTATAATTTTACTTAAATTATCTAATTCATCACTATAATTAATTTTTAATTTTCCATCATTAATAACTATTATAGAATCATCAAGTACTGTAATTTTATCAAATGGGTTGTCCCTTCTGCTATTAACTATCTTATCCAGATAACAAATCCTGTCATTCTCAATAATATTATACTTTAAAAATATTTTAGAACATACATTTATTAAATCATTTAATAAATTATAAGAAGAATTATTCCTTATAAGAATATTATAATTACCTAAATTTAATTTATTATTTTTTCTTAATTTAATATAAAGTATAATGTCTTTTAATACCTCTTTATTTTGTACAACACCGCATAAATCATCTAATTCACTTATTATTTTTTCATCTTCTGAGTCTAATTTATAATTACTTATCATACTACTCTCTCCTTCAAATAAAAAACTCATTTTTTAATTTATAAATTTTTTATTAAAATTGTGCAATATTCAAATAATTTATTACTATTTTTCATTTAGTACTTCATTAAATTTATTACATAAGTCAATTATATAATCATATTTCAATAATTCACTTTGCCATTTTTTATTGATATTTTCTAATCCATAATATATCCCCTCAAGACCTTCTACACAAGCTCCTATTGTATCTGTATCATTACCTAAATTTATGGCTCCAATTATTTCGTACTTAGTTTAGTATATCTTCCTGTTCTTCTTTTGTCATATCATATATTTTTCTTCCTTATGGTTTATTCTTTCTATATCCTCATTCGTCATTCCTGCTAATTTTAATCCTTCGTCCGTATAAAAATTAGGCATTTCATTTTTATATTCAATTTTATAAATATCATAAGCATGAACAAATAATTCAAGTCCTATTTTTCCTTTTATAAAACTACTTATATCTTTTAAAATTCTATTTTTTCCAGTTAATTCTCCATCATAGTATTCAAAAGAGTCATAATCCCATTTATGATCTAAAACAAATTCTGTAGTATCTTCTCCATATAAATAATATCCATATCCAATCATATCTGAAGAATCATAATTTCCTTTTTTTAGTAATTCATCTAAGTCTTTTTTCCATGTAGATAAATAATCAAGTACGAATATTTCTCCAAAATCACCATAATTTTTACATTTACTATCTGAAATTAATATATCACCTTTTTTAAATGGCGTTGGAATATTTAGAAATATATTGTCTATATCTAAAAAATTATTTTTATTTTCAATCAAATTTATTAGTTTTATCTCTTTGTTTTCAAGCATATAAAAAGCAGTAATTTTATCTTCTGAATTATTAAAATTTTTCATTATAATTTCAAAAGATATTGTATCATCATACTCTTTCACATAATCACTAACATCTTTATAAACTTCTTCAAAGGTTTTCTTCGTATTTTCAATAGCACTTCTATAATCATATTGTAAAGTTGATTTATTGTATTCAATCCATGTATATATACAATCTTCACTTTTAGAAATAAATTTATGGTATAAATCTTCTAATCTACTAATTTCATTCTTTATCATTGTTTTTACACTATCATAATGTTTACAATTTATTCTTTCGATAACTTCCATATCAGGATAATTTTTTACTAAATCTTTATATTTTTCTATTTTTTCTTCAATACTCATTTTTTTATTTCTATACACTAAAACCGCTAATTCCTCTGTATTAAATTCGTGTTTTATACTTCTACAATAATCAGATATTGCTTTTGAATTAATTAAATTAAAATCATCTTTTATTTCTTCCTTTTCTTTCTTACATACCATTATTATTCCTCCCTATTTTTTACCTCATAGCCTTTCTTCTAAAGATTTTACTTGTATTTTTTCATTAGAATTATTTATAATTAATCCTGTTTTTATTTTGTGTTCTCGCCTTTTAATTGTTCCATTATGGATTGTCAACCCTTTTTTAGACAATTTTTATAAGGACACTTTTTTATATT
>CAKNNA010000064.1 GCA_930989765.1 uncultured Clostridium sp.
ATGATACTACGAATTTTTTTATAAAAGTTTGTTTCACATCATTGACACATATACACATAACAATATATTTTTTTTTAAAAAAGTATTGACAAATATAAAAAAAACAATTATAATCGTTATTGTCAGATTTAAGATTATCGCAGGTGTAGTTCAATGGTAGAACCTCAGCCTTCCAAGCTGATGACGTGGGTTCGATTCCCACTACCTGCTCCAATAAAATTTATTTTATAAAAGTTATATTTCACTTAAATCTTTTAACATTATATTTTAGATAAATTTTATTATTTTAAATTTGTTTGTATTTATAAATTATGCAGGTGTAGTTCAATGGTAGAACCTCAGCCTTCCAAGCTGATGACGTGGGTTCGATTCCCACTACCTGCTCCAAATAAAAAACCACGTATAATGCGTGGTCTTTATTTTTTCTAAAAAAATATATAAACTATATTTTCCTTATCTATATTGCAATATCTATAATATCTGATATATTAATATTTTGTTTTTTATCAATTTGAATTTTCTTTTTTATATAATCTACAAATGTTACTTTTCCTATAATTGTAACATATTTTTTATTTTTATAATATCTTATTTTTACTTTATCATTTATTTCAATTTGATTAAATATATTTTCAAGTTCGACTAAGCTTTCTTCTGTTAAATCTTTTTTCTCTTCATATTCTATTTCTTTTTCTTCCATTGCTTCTTTTAGTCCTGTAAGTGCATCAAATGGTAGAAATTGTTTTGCTCTATTTGTATTATTAATAACCATTGTGACCTCCTATTAGTTTATTTCTTGAAATTGTTGTTGCACCTTTTTCTAAATTTATTCCTCTTAAAATACTGTTTTTTCCCATTTTATTTTTTATGTTACATATTGTAAGTTCTAGTTTTCTTTCTTTGTCTAGTTTTTCTTGGTTTGTAAATAAATTTAATTGTACATTTTGCATTTTTATAGTATTTTCAAAACTAATTCCTATTCTTCTTATTGCAAAGCTTCTATTTGTGGTACTATCATATATGCTTAAAAATGATTTTAATAGTTCTCTATATAAGTTAGTATATTCTTTTAAGCTTTTTGTACCTCCACTTGGCTTTATTATATCTTTTGAATATCCTATATATAGATGTACTTTATTTGTTATTAAATTATTTTCTATAAGTCTTAGACTTCCAAGTTCTATCATCTCTTTTAATACCAATCTTGCTTTTTCAAAAGAATAATCTTCAAATAAAACTTGACTGTTTGATATTGATTTTGTTTTTGGCTCATATTCTTTTATATCTTTAATTGTACAGCTTTCTTTTCCTAGAGAATGGTCTATTAAATATTCTGCATTTATTCCAAATTCTTTATATAATTTTTTTGGATTTGTATGTGCAATATCATACATATCGTAAATTCTTAACTTATTTAACCTTTTTTCTATTCCTTTTCCTATTTGCCAAAAATCTGTAATTGGCCTGTGATGCCAAAGTTCTTTTTTGTATTTTTCTTCGTCTAAATAACCTATGTTTCTAGGATTGTGTTTTGCTGTAATGTCTAATGCAATTTTAGCTAAGTACATGTTTGTTCCAACTCCGGCTGTAGCAGTTATTCCATATTCTTTGAAAATGTCTTTTATTATTATTCCGTGCAAGAGTAATTGGGTTTGCTTTGTATAATTTTAAGTATTTTGTAACATCTATAAATGCTTCATCTATTGAATATACATGTATATCTTCTTTTGAAAAGTATTTAAGGTAAATTTTATATATATTTGCTGAATATTCTATATATTTTTTCATTCTGGGCATTGCTATTATATATTTTATGTTTTTTGGTATTTCATAAATTCTGCATCTGTTTTTTATTCCTAACATTTTCATTTTTGGGGTTATTGCAAGACATATTGTTCCTTTTCCTCTATTTTTGTCTGCTACTACTAAGTTTGTATTAAATGGGTCTAATGCTCTTTCTACACATTCTACAGAAGCATAAAATGTTTTTAAATCTATACATAAATAATATTGTTGCATTTTTCACTCTCCATTTTGTTATTTTTATTTATTATAGCATTATTTATGTTACTTGTAAACATTTGTTTGTATAAATGCATTTGAAATTTATTCCTATTTTGGTATAAATTGTAAAAAGGTGATAGCATGTAATTAAAATTTACTAAACTTGCTATCACTTTTTAAATATATATTAAATACTTTTAATATTAATCTTTTTCTTATTTTAATAGTTTTATTGCCATATGTCTCCATTTATGTGTTTTGTTAATGCTACAATAAATGCATTTCTGGTTAAGTCTATTCTTGTTAACTCACCATGTGTTAATAAACCTATGCCTCCTTGTCCTTTTCCTAATTCCTTTCCTTTGAATATCCTGTCCATTACTTTTCCAAGTTCTGTTTCTTTTATTTCTTTCATATATTTATCTGGTATAGGAAATCCTTGGCTAATTCCCACACTATTTAGTCCTTTGTTATCTTCAATTACTGCTGCATTGAATTCTATCCATTCTTCACTTAATAAATTTTGTATTCCGCCTTCACTTGCAATATAGAAGTCTGCATTTATATTGTTTTGTTTTGCATATTCTTTTAAGTTTTTTACTCTGTTTTTTGCTCCTTGGATTATTTCTTCATTTAGTGGTTGATCACTTACATCAGAGTTTACAGGTATTCCTTCTATTTCAATGTTTTTAAAGTATTTTTCAAATGCTTCTTTTGCTCCTTGGATTTTTCCTGGATTTTTTGTTCCTATTAAAATTTTCATTTTTTATGTTTCCTTTCATTAAATTTTTGTATTTATTGTCTGGTTATTTAATATTGCTCTTACTTATATATTTTTATTTAGCTTTTTAAATATAACTCATTTCTTTTTGCTTATGAATTTATTACATTTTTAATTCTTTCAATAAATTTTTCTTTGTTAGATAAAGCTTGTCTTAATTTTTCAATTGCTTCATCAAACTCTTTGTCTTCTAGATATACTTTGGCATATCCATTTTCTCCATATTTTTCGCTTAAATGTTGATATATTCTTTCTATTTGTTCTTTTTCTGATAATTCTGTGTAGTTTCTTTTTCCATAAGAATATGATCTTTTTATTGTGTTGTCTATATCTATGATTGTTCTATCTGCTGTACTTACTATCATTCCATATATACTTCTTGGCTTATGATCACTTGATGCTCTGTGGTCTTCTATTGCTTCTTTTATTATGTTTCTTTGTTCATCTGTAAACCATTTTTTTATTTTTTCGTCTTTCATAAATATTTCTGCTGATATGATTTCATGCTTTTTTCTATCTATATAGTGTCCTATGTCATGATATGCTGCTATTGTGTATGACATATCTAAATTTGCATTATATTGTTTTGCAAATTTTAGGCTTCTTTTTATTACTGTTTTTATATGTTTTATTCCATGTCCTTCTTCATTTCTTTGATATAATGGAAATATTTCGCTTTCTATATATTTTACTAATTCTGGATTCATATTTTCTTTTCCTCCCATTAATTTTAATATGCCTTCTATTCCTATGATATCTAAAGCAAATTTTTATTTTAATATTTTATCTAAAAATACGCCAACCCCATCCTCATCATTAGATAATGTAATTTCATCAGCTTTTTCTTTAACTTCCTTTAAAGCATTTCCCATTGCTACTCCTAACCCAACTTTATTAATTATTGATAAATCATTTACACTATCTCCAAAAAATATAACTTCATCAATATTTATTTCTATTTTTTTGCATAATACTTCTAATGCTTTAAATTTATTAATTCCTTTTGGATTTAGTGCAATCCATTTTTTAAAATTGTTATTATCTGTGTCTGACATTTCTAGAACATCTAAGTTATGGAATTTATTTTCTATATATTTTCTACTGTTGCTAATTTCTTCATTACTTTTAAAAAAAATATTCATTCTTGCTATAATTTCTTTAATATCTTCAAGTCCATTAATCTTAACTATAAAATTTTTATTTTTAACATTTCCTTTTTTATAAATATAATACTTATTTAAAGAACAATAGTCAATTTCTTCTGCAAAATCTTTAAATTTATTTGTTATATTTATTATTGTATTTTTTTCAATATGTCCTATGTTAATTCCAATATTATTTTCTACATCATAAATATAAGAACCATTATTCAAAATCAAATAATTAAAAATTCTAATGTCACAAACATTGTTTACACTTGCTAAATTTCTAGCTGTTATTCCAACAATAATATATTTATTATTTTTATATTTTTGCAATATATTTCTGTTTTTTTCTGTAATTTTTTTATTACTTGTTAAAAGTGTACCATCAAAATCCGTTGATATTAACTTATATTTCATTATACCTCCATTATTTATATTTTCCATTTGATAATGTGTTTCTGTTTCTCCATATACTTTAAATCCTAATTGTTCATATAACTTTTTTGCTGGGTTTTCTTTGAATACCTGTAAAATTGTTCTAATTCCTTTTTGATGATTTTCATTTAATTGTTCTTCTAGAATCTTTTTTCCTATTCCTTTATTTTGATATTCTTTTAATATACTTATTTCATTTATAAATAAATCTCCATCTTGAGTTATGTGTACTGCATATATTCCTATTGGTTTATTATCGACTAAGATAATTCTTTTATGGTGTAAATGCTCTTTTAAATCTTGTTGCAATCTTTCTTTTTGATTATCATCTTTCCATCCCCAAATTTTATCAATATACCATTTGAAATTTTCTTTTTTTAATTTAAATAGAAAATCAAAGTCTTCTAATGTACAATTTCTAAAGGTGTATTTAATCATTTACATTCCCCTTTTCATCTTAAATAACTATATTAGTTATATACATTTTTGGCAATAAATCTTTATTAATCATAATTTTTCTCCATTCTACATAAGATTTTTGGTAGTTTTTCATTTATATTTACTCGTATAACCAATTTAATATTTCTTCAGAAATGCTTAAATCTCCTCTACCTGCACCTATTTCTATATTTGGTTTTGGATTCCCATGATAATCGCTACCACCACTTATATATAAATTATTATTTTTAGCATAATCAACTAAAATATTTCTTTGTTCTTGATTTGCTGATGGATGGAAACACTCTATACCATCAAGTTCCTTTTCTTTTCTTAAATCATTTATAAATTCAATTGTATCTTTAAATTTATGGATTGTCAACCCTTTTTTAGACAATTTTTATAAGGACACTTTTTTATATT
>CAKNNA010000065.1 GCA_930989765.1 uncultured Clostridium sp.
TGTTGCCGAGATAGGGGAGAATTCTTGACCTTAACATACTTTTATATCTTTCATAAGTTTTAGGAGATAAATTTGGAATTGCATAATGGTCAATCCAAAAATCAGCATAATCTCTAAAACGCATCTTTTTTGCAGATAAAGCTTGTCCTGTTTCTATTTCTGATATAAATAATGCTAATTCTTTTCTAGCTTCATTTTTATTTTTGGCTTGAACTGTCTTTTTATAAATAATTCTTTTTCCCTCTCCTGTATAGCCACCAGAAACTCTTAATCTGTAAGAATTCTCGCCACGTTTTTCGATATTTCCTACCACACCTTCATCACCTCCTTTCATGTGGTAGAAAATAGATATAAATTAAATATATTTAAATATTTCTTCAGGATAAAGTATTTTGTTTTTATTTTTAAATTCATTAATATCTATCCATTTTGCTATACCACTATCATCTTCATCAGCTATGTGGTATTCTTCTTTATAATCATTGTCTGATATTTCAATTGAATAAAAAAAGATTAGTTCATGAGCATTTTTTCCTTGATATGTAAAAATATTTTCAGATATTCCAAGAAAATTTTTAACAGCAATGTCTGCTCCAATTTCTTCTTTAAATTCTCTTTTTAGTGCGTCAGAACTTTTTTCTAAAAATTCTATTCCACCACCTAAACATCTGTAAAATGTTTGATTTTTTACTTTATCAAAACCTTCTCCGACTAATAATTTGTTATTTTTTATTGCAATACCTAAAGCTATTGGTCTTATTTCTTTAAATTTATCCATATTGACCTCCTTATAATTTTTTTTCCATTATATACATATCTTCATCGTTAAGTTCTTTTTTTCCATCTTTATATCTATATCCAAGTTTATAATAAAATTCATTAGCTGTTATTGATGCAGGAATTACAAGCTTTTTAACAGGTAAAGTAGTTGCATATTCTTCAATTTTTTCAATTAATTTTCTGCCAATACCTTGACCATGATTTTCAGGTTTGACAAAAACTGTTAGAATCCAATATTCATCATCACTATACCAAGACTTATCAATTCCAGCGGTACCAACAACATTGTCATTTAATAAAGCAACAAATACTTTTTTCCTTTTACTTAAACTGTTTTGTAATTTCTCAACTGTAAAATCCTCAGCCATTTTTTTTACTTTTTCTATTCCATAGTCCTTACTATTAACAGTTAATAAGTCTTGAATAATAATATTTGATATTTGTTCAAGGTATTTTTCGTCGTATTCTACTATTTTTAACATTTTATTCCTCCAAATTTTATATTCTTTTACTTACAATATAATCTCTAACTATGTAATCGTTCTTTAAATAAAAGTCTAAAGCGCTTTTATTAGGACCAAAAACTTCGATGTTTATTCTTTTACAATTAATACTTTTAAAATAATTTTCTATTTCTTTTAAGAGTAATTTTCCAATGCCATGACCACGTGAAGAATTTTTTACTATTAGTTCTAATACATTACCTGTTTTAGCACAATCATTTGTTAGTTTGTCTATTTCATCATTTAGATTTACAGAACCAAGAACTAATCCTATAATTTTAGTATCTTCAATTGCTAAGAATATCTTTCCATCCTGTTTGTTAATAAGTTCTAAATCCATTTTAAAGTAATCTTCACGATAGTTGTCTGATAAAATTTGAGTATGCCAATCATCTATATCAATAAGATAATTTTGTAATTCTATTAATAAGTCTTTTATCTGTTCATCATATATTGAATCATATTCTATTATTTTCATTAACACCAACTCCTGTATTATAGATATTTTAAGTAATTGCTATTTTAATATAAAATTACTATTATTTTGTATCAAATTTACAGTTTCTTCAATAGATAAATTAGTTGTATCTAATATATTATTAATATTGTAATTTCTATTTTTAAAATTATTTAATAAGGTAATACAACGTTCTTTCATTTGACAATCTTTAAGGCGTTCTTTATCTCTTGAAAGTAAAGTTAATTCATCAACTAATAAAACAACAAATTTTATAGTATAATTTTTAAATTCGTTTTTTAATAATGCTAAATTTTCTGGTGTAACTATATAATTAAATACTACATCAAAGCCATCTTGTAAATAGATACTAATTGTATTTATACATACTTTCCAGAATGTTTGTAAATGATTTCCTTCTTTCCAAGCTGAAATATATCCACCAATAATTTGATGATAAATTTCATCTCCATCAATTAAAGCCGATTTACTAAGATTTTGTGCTAATCTTTTTGATATAGTACTTTTACCAACTCCAGTTGGTCCTGTAATCACATATAAATTAGGCATTTTTAGACCTCCATATTCTTATTTTTTACATTTGTGCTTACTATCAGGCAAATAAAATTTTTGACATTCAAAACAGTAATTTGGAATATTACCATTTTTTATATCTAAAAATAATTCATAATACATCAAAGAAAGCAAAGATTTATATGAGATGCTTTCTACAACTTCATCTGTATCAGTTTTTACAAAGCGTTTTCTAATTCCACCAGTTCTATAAGAAATTTGTTCTAAAGTTTTTTCTAATAAACTATTATCACAAGATAAGTTATAAACTAAACGGTGCATTTCTGATAAGTAGTCGATATAACAAGATATAGGTTCAAAATATCCTGTAATTTTATATTTTTCTAATATTGAATTAAAACTATCTTTTCCTGGAAAATCTATTGTTTTAAAGTTTAAGTCAAATTGGAATAAAGATGGGTTATAATAATCAGTGTCAAATATTCCTAATTCAAAAGGTTTAAAGATAGGAAAAGAAATATTAAACTTTTCATTTGTAGATTCATGAACTTCTCCAAAAAAACCATATTTGCATGCAAAATTATAAATATTTTTATAAAAAGTTTCTGTATTTGATGCATAAGAATTTATTGATAGAAATTCTAGATAAATTCTTGAATTTTTTTCTTTTTCGTCTAGTGGGTTAAAAAATATAATTTTAGAATCTTTGTTAGAGCCATAAACTTCCTTGCCAGAAAAAGAAGAATATTTTATTGGATTTTTTATTTTTAACCATAAAGGTTTTTGATTGGGCAAAATGTTAATATAATCTTCTAAAGTTTTAAAACTATATTCACTAACTAACGAATTAGTTTTTCCTGTTAAGTATCCAACAGGCACATTAAAATAGTTAGATAACTTATTTAGAACCTCAAATCCTGGTGTAGAATTATTTGATTCGTAATTTGCTATAATTGATCTTTTTTCTCCAATAGCATTGGCTAAAGCTTGTTGAGTAATACCTTTATTTTTCCTCAATTGCTTTAATTTTTTGCTAAAATTTATATTCATCATAAACACTCCAATATATTTTTATGAGAACATTATAAAACAATAATTTATTTTTGTAAATAATTAAAACAAAAATATTTTTAAAATGTATTGACAAAAAACAAAAATACAAATAAAATGTTTTAAAACAAAACAGCAATGTTTTTGTTTTAAACAAAGCAGATGGGAGGTGATTAACTATGAATAGTGAGAATTTAAATGAAAACACAAAAGAAAAAAGAGTTTTAGACTCAGTAGAAGCAGCAGAATATTTGGGTATTTCATATTGGTTAATTCGTAAATTAGTAAGAGAAAAGAAAATACCATATTACAAAATTGAATCTAAAACACTATTCACAAAAGAAATTCTAGACAAATATATTCAAGATAGTCTAGAAGAACCAAAGAAAAAAGTAAAATATGATTTTTCTAATTTCTAAAAAGAA
The DNA here is from genome assembly GCA_930989765.1 of uncultured Clostridium sp. GTDB lineage: Bacteria > Bacillota > Clostridia > TANB77 > CAG-508 > CAG-269. Next base: position 3,750 of record CAKNNA010000065.1, read on the forward strand.
GTATTTTACTAAGAAAGTAGGTGATTATTAGTGAAAGGAGGAAAAAGATATTGGTTTAAGTTTTACAACAATTTTTTTGACAATGAAAAAATCAAACAAATTAAAAGAAAAAAAGATGGAGATAGGCTTATTGTAATTTTTATAAATTGTTTAGCAATAGCAGCGAATTGTGAATCTGGAGGATATTTAAAAATAAGTGAAAATAAGTTTTTTACCATAGAAACATTAGCACATCATATGGGTAGAAATCAGAAAAGTATCGAGAATGCACTAGATATTTTCCTGGAATATAGCATGATTATACAAGATGAATATGGCTATAAAATAAAAAATTGGAATAAGTATCAAAATCTACAGGAGAAAGGATTACATACTAAGAAAGATTCCACAAAAGATGTAAAAAATGTGGATATAGAAAGAGAAAAAGAATTAAAAAAAGAAATAAAAACAGAAGGAGGTGTAAAAGATGGAGAACAGAGTTATGGAAAAATCAAAGACTTTATATAGCTTAGAGGAAATCTTACAAAATGGTTATCCGATAAAAGCAAATATACCTAAAGAAACTAGATGCAAATATTGTAATAAAGTTTTAAAACCAAGAGGAATATTAAATCCAATAAATAAAACTATAAATGTGTTTATAGAAAATGAAAAATGTGATTGTAAACAAGCAATAGAAGAAAGAGAAAAAGCAAAAGAAAAATTACAAGAAGAATTAATGAAACAATATGAAGAGTTTAGAAAACAAGAATATAACAAAAAAATCAAACAGTATTATGGAACAGAATTTATAACAAAACAATTTAAACAAAAAACTTTGGAAAATTTTATTACAGATGAGCAAAATAGAAAAACAAAATTAGCAGCTCAAAAATTTCTAACGAATTTTAATGATATGAAAAAAGGAATTATATTTGTAGGAAAAAATGGAGCAGGAAAAACATATATTTCAATGGCGATATGTAATGAATTATTAAAAAATAATGTACCAATAATATTTGGAACATTAACACAATTAGTGGAAAAGTATGCTATATGTTATAAGAATCATACAGAAAGTGAATTAACAAAATTATATACAAAAGTAGATTTATTAGTTATAGATGATTTAGGAGTAGAACCAATGAATGATTGGTTGTTATCTAAATTATTTACAATTAT
>CAKNNA010000066.1 GCA_930989765.1 uncultured Clostridium sp.
TATAATTAAGTTATTCACTTAATTATATTATTTTTCTTTTTTGCACCATATAAGAAATTTTACTTATCAAATTTCTTGGTAAAAATTTTGCTCCTATTTTTGCAATTTTTATATCTAATCCAGGAATAATATAAAACTTTCCTTTTTCTAATTTTTTTATTGCATATTTTGCAACATTCATACTATTTGCTTCTCTTATTCTAAAATTTACATTTGCAACATTATTAAAATTTGTGTTTACTGGTCCTGGGCATAATATGCTTATTTTTACTTTTGATTTTTCTTTTTTCAATTCTTCTCTTATAGCTTCTGATAAACTTACTATATAGCTTTTTGTTGCATAATATGTTGCCATTAATGGACCTGGCATAAATCCTGCAATAGATGCTACATTTAAAATTTTTCCTGAATTTTTAGCTTTCATGTCTATTAGATATAGTTTTGTAAGTATATGGTATGCAGTTATATTTGTTTTTATCATTGATATATCTTTTTCTAAACTTGTTTTTGTAAAATTTCCACAGTCTCCAAATCCGGCATTATTAATTAAGATATCCACATTTTGTACATTTTTGTGGATTTCTTTACAGTTTTCCTCTATGCTTAGGTCTTTTTGTATTATTTCTATTTTTGCATCTTTTTCTAATTCTTTTTTTACTTCTTCTAGTTTTTTTATATCTCTTGCAACTAATACTAGTTCATCTGCTTTTTTTGCAAATATTCTTGCCAAATCTCTTCCTATTCCAGATGAAGCACCTGTTATTAGAACTTTCATTTTATCACCTTTTAATATTATTACTATTTCTTTGTATTTTATTAATTTTTACTAAATTTATTAAATAAAATACCAACAGTGTGAACTATTTGTGTCGACTTGCTGTTTGCAATATTTTTACCTAATGCCTTTCCTCCAACTGTTAGTGCTGAAACTAATGCACTTAACAAGAATTGTACATCAAAACTTAGTCCGAACTGGTTTGTAATTTTTACAGCAATTAGTGCACTTATCGCACCACTTAATACTCCGGCAAATATCTCCTATAACATCTGCACAAATATTTGCAACCCTTGGTGCATTTCTTATTAATTTTATAGAACTTTTAGAGCCTTTTACTTTTTTTGTGGCTTTAGCATGAAATTCATGCTCATTTGCAACAGTAACAGCTACTCCTACAATGTCAAATATAATACCTACTGCAATTACAGCAAGTAAAATTAGGATAGCTGGAATTAAGCTTAAATTTGATACTCCATTTGTTGAAATATATGAAAATACAATTGATAATATAAATGTCATTATAAAGACTTCTATAAACCATTTCATATTTTCATTTTTCTTTTTTTCTTTTTCTTTTATTTTCTGTTTTTGCTCTATTTTTTCTTTTACTACATCTATTTCTATTTCATTTTCTTTTTCTGCTTTTAAATTTTTTTGTCTTATTTCTTTTTTCATCTCTTTTTTTATTTTTTTACTTTCTTCATTACACGGTTTTGCTTTTTCTTTTTTAGTTTTTTCTTTCAATTTTAATTATCCTTTCTTTTTATTATATCTACAAAAAAGGAAATATTGAGTTTTCCCAAGATTTCCTCTTAATTTTTTAGTTTAGATGGTCAAAGCCTAAGTAAATTTTACAGTTTAGGTCTGGCTGAATTTCTCTATTTCCCGCTAAACATTACTGTTTTAGCTGTTTCCAATTAAGGGAAATATCTAATTTTAGATTGCCAGATTGCCACTTAAATCTGTACCTTAATCCCTAGACTTCTATGCTTTTTTGGCAAACATTCTAGAAGTTTTCCTTAACATACTTTAAAAGTTACTAGTCTTTTTTGCAAATGTAATTTCATAATTATTATAAAATTATTTTGGCCAAAAATATATTTTATTTTTTTAAATTAATCCCGATACATTCACTCAAGGCAGGCTACTCTATGTATTTTGTGTCTTGGCACTCAACATAGGTTACACTTAAAATTTTAAAATTTTAAGTCTCCTCGAAAATAGGGGAAATTATATATGCCATTATATATTACCCTAAATTCTTACTCCCTGAATACACACAAAACTGGCATTTCGCGCATAAACAAGGAACTTCAACGATGTGCCCTTTAGTGGATTTTTAGCCCCACCCTCATAACTTTATGTATGACTAGAATAATGCACCATCGATATATATTATACAACTTTATTAAATTTATTCCAAATTCTTCCTTATCTCTTTTTTGGCTTTTTATTTTTTCTTTAGTTTGCCAGTTATCTATTTATTACTATTTCTTATTTTTTCTTTGTTTTTCTTCATTTTTCTTTATTTTTTAATTTTTTCTAAAATTATTATTTTTCTTATATACTAGATAAAATTTCAAGGTAGTCTATTAAAAATGTAAATTCTAACCTTAATTTTTTATAATTTTAAATTTGGTATCCTTTTAATATTTATTAGTATTAATTTATCTTTTGTTCATTTATATATGTTTTAATTTCTTCTATACATTTAGATAATTCTAGATTTAAAAATCTTTTTTCTATGTTTAGTTTTGTAATATTTTCTTCTGAAAAATCTTTATCATCTGCTAAAAATCTTCTGCAAAGTTCTGTGTATTTTGGGTTTTCTTGCTTATCTTCCCTATCTAATGCTCTTCTTAATCTTATGCCATCTGGTACTTCTATATATATTGGAATTATTTCTATATTTTCTTTTTGGCTGATATATTCTTTTACTTTAGCATATGATTCTAATGTTCCAAGCATTAATAAATCTTTATTTGTTTTGAATTGTTCATCTTCAATTGTTGCATATGTCCAAGGACCATGTACTGTATTGTATGTTCTTTCTTCTATTAAATATGCTTGTTTTTCTCCTTTTATATATTCATCCATCTCTTCCTTTGTAATAAAATAATATGTTTTTCCTTCAATTTCATCATTTCTTTTAGGTCTTGTTGTATACATTACATATGTTGTTACTTCTAAATCATTTTTTAGTATATTATATATTGTATCTTTTCCAGAAGAGCTTTTTCCCATTATATATATTATATTTTTCATTTTATTTTTCCTTTCTTGAACTTTAGGTGAACTTTAGGGACGTTCCTTAAAGTTCAAATTTAAATTGATTATTATTTTGAACTTTAAGGAACGTCCCTAAAGTTCATCTCTCTCTGTTTTTTTATCTGAATTTGAGTTTGTGTTTAACATTTTATTTATTGTGTTTAAAATATCTTCTGGACTTTCATCGAAATCATCTTTTTTTACTTCTAACATTTTTATCTTCCTTTCATTAATTTAAAGTTTTTCTTCACAGTTTTATTGTTTGAAATTATATTTTGGCTTTTTAGGTGATTATATTTTTGCTGTGAATTGTAATTATTTAAAATTATACTACTCAGTTTTTAAGTTGTAAATATTGTTTTTTATTTATTTTTATAGTAAAATTTTATAAATTAAGAAGTTTTTTAAAATAAATTTTGTTTTATATAATATTAAAACCTGAAAGGAATGAATATTTATGAAAAAGTTTGAGAATTTTGCTACTAATTCATTTAGTCCAAAATGGGAAAATGCTATAAAACGTGAAGTTCCATTATATAGTAGAAATAATGATATAAGAAGTGAATTTGAACGTGATTATACTAGGATTATTCATTCTAATGCATATAGAAGATTAAAACACAAAACTCAAGTTTTCTTTTCCCCAAATAATGACCATGTGTGTACTAGAATTGAGCATGTAACACATGTAGATTCTATAAGTTATACTATTGCAAATTATTTAGGCTTGAATACAGAACTTACAAAAGCAATTTCTGTTGCTCATGATTTAGGTCATAGCCCTTTTGGTCATGCTGGTGAAAAAGTTCTTTCTGATATTAGTATGCGCGATTTACATATTCCTTTTTGGCATGAAAAAAATGGTTTAGAATTTGTTGATTTTATGGAACTTTTAGAAGATTCGGATAGATTTAAACAAAATTTGAATTTGAGCTATGCTGTTCGTGATGGTATTATTTCACATTGTGGTGAAATTGATGAAAATTGTATTAGACCAAGAGAAGAATATATTGATTTACATTCTTATGAATATCCTAATCAGTATGCACCTTATACTTGGGAGGCTTGCATAGTTAAAATTTCAGATAAAATATCATATATTGGAAGAGATATTGAAGATTCTATTACTTTGGGTCTTTTAGATGACAATTTAGATGATTTATATAAAATCTTAAATTTAGGTGATTCAGGTAAAAAGTTTAATAATACTATTATTATTAATTATCTTACTTGTGATTTGTGCACAAATTCTACTCCTGAAAAAGGCTTATGCTTTTCTGATGAAGCTTTTGAGCTTTTAAATAAAATTAAAAGGTTTAATTATTTAAATATATATCTATCTGATAGAATAAAACCTTCTATTAAATATTTTAATTTAGTAATAAATCAAATTTATGATACTTTAAAGAATTGTTTTGATGGTAAAAACACTATATCTAGATTACAAGATCTTTCTTTAGTTTCTGCAAAACTTAGTGATAGCTTTATTAATTTTGTTTATGATTATTATGATTGTGGTAATAGAGATACTTTAAAGTTAAAAAATAAAATACTTTTCGATTTTTCTAGTGAGCTTGATTTTTGTAAGTGTATTCTTTATTATATTTCTGGAATGACTGATAATTTTGCAATTGAGATTTATAATGATATTATTGGGTTTTAATGTTAAAAGATTTCAATAGAGTAGGAGAAAATTAGAATTTGTGAACTTTGGGGACATCAATGTCTATTTAAGTTAAGGCTAGAAGTATTGATATATCTTAAAATG
>CAKNNA010000067.1 GCA_930989765.1 uncultured Clostridium sp.
TATTAATATTTTTTATAATTTAATTTTTATTTTTCTATTTTATTAATTTATTTTTTTATTAATTATAATTTAATTTTTTATTATTTTAATTTTTTTTAATTTTAAATCTTTTATGTTTATATTTTAAAATTTTATTTCCACATTTTTAACAATTATTTTGCTCTTTATTTTTAATTATATTTTATAGTTATAACTTGTATTTTAAAATTATTATATTCCTCTTTATCATTTATTAATTTTCCTTCAATGTATATAACTTCATTTATTGTTAAGTTTCTATACATCCAGTCTGCTTTTTCATTATATCCAATTACATCTATTATACTTTTATTATCTAATTCCACTTTGCTTTGTGCTATGGAAATAGGTGTATTTTTTGTTTTATTTTTGCTATATATAAATTTAAATTCTATTTTTTCTATTATTTTTCCTTTTATAAATACTAAGTTCATTATTACAAATTATCCTTTTTATATTTTATTTTCGCATAATTCATTTTTTCAAATGCTTTTACTAGAACAAATTATGCTGATTCATTTTTACCTGTTTATAAGGAAGGAATAAGTCTCTTTAATACTAATACTTTTACTGAATATATTCCTTAAAATATATTTTCTGAAAATTGTATTAGAGTGCGAGACGAAAAGAATTGTTGCTGTTCTTGTTGGTCGCATTGTTGTTGTTCCTGTTAGCCGTGTAGTTGTTGCTGTTGTTGTAATTACCTCCCCTATTCACACAAGGGTTAGCGTTACTGCTATTCGTGTTCGTAGATTTAACTTATCCCTAATTTTTTTAATTTTATAATATATAAAATAATTTTTCCGTTAGGTTCTTTACATTTGCATATTTTATATATCCATAATGTCCACACAAATACTTCTGTGCCTCTATACTAGTTAATTCATTACTTTTAATTAAATATTTTAACTCTTTTATTTTACGTTTTATTTTCTTTTTTCCTCTATCTCGTATTTTCATTCTATATTCATTTATTTTATATCCACAAAAATTAACTCCTTGTTTGCATTTAAATATTTGTGTTTTCTCATTTAATTCCAGTTCTAATTTACTTTTCAAAAAATTTTTAATTTCTTTTAATACCTCTTTAGCTTCTTTTTTAGTTTTTAATAATATTACTGTATCATCTAAGTATCTAAAATAATATTTACAATGCAATTTATGTTTTGCAAACTGATCTACTTCATTTAAATATATATTTGCAAACATTTGAGATGTATAGTTTCCTATATTATGCAAAGATTTGCATAATATAGGTTATAGCAACTAAAATATTATAGAAAGTATTATGTAGAAATGCTTATATTTCAAAGCATTTATTTTTTTGTTTTTACATAAGATTTGTCAAAAAAGTTAGTTTTCCTTCAAAGAATTTTTAAGCCATGATAACAAATCTTTTTTGTCTTTATTTGAAAAATGAACACTTTTTGAAAGTTCTTTTGAATTTTTTTCTATCGCATTTCTTTTAGTTTCAGGATTTGCTTTAGCATAAATTTCTGTGGTAGTTACGCTTTCATGTCCTAGAAAATCCCTTATATATATTAAATTTACTCCACTTTCTAAAAGATGCATTGCTTTAGAATGTCTAAAAACATGTGGTGTTACATTTATTTGAAACTCTAAGGGGTTCTTTTTTTTAGCCATTTTTACATATTTGTTTATTATATACGTTATCCCCATTCTTGTTAATGGTTCTTTTTTACTATTAAAAAATAATAAGCTATTACTATTAAATTTAATGTCATAAACTTTAATATATTTCTCTAAGATTTTTATTGTTTGCTTTAGTAATGGTATTGTACGACCTTTTCTTCCTTTACCATATAAATCTAAAGTTTTATTATTGAAATTAACATCACATACATTTAATGTTATTAGTTCTTGTACTCTTGCTCCAGAATCATACAATAATGTTAAAATAGCTAAATCTCTAATTCCTTGTTTATTTGAAGTATTTGGTAATGATAATATTTCTTTTATACCTTCTTTTGATAAATATTTTACTGTTTCTTGATTATTTTTCTTCATTTTTATTGAGAGAATTTCGTTACATAGTGGTAAATATTCAATTTCTTCAAGTGCTAAATAATTATAAAAAGATTTTATAGCAGCTAATCTTTGATTTCTTGTTGAAATAGAGTTTTTCTTTACTAGTTCTAAATATTCTAAATAATCCATAACAACTTCTCTATTTATTGTTTCAAGTTTTATATCTTTAATATTTTTGTTATAATTTTTAATAATAAATTCTAATAGTGATATGAAAGCATATTTGTATGAAATAATAGTATTTTCAGAAACATTCATATTTTTTCTTAATTCAATATCTAAAAATTTTTGTAAGTAATAATCTAGATTCTTTTTATTCATTATTATCATCCTTTAGAAATTTAAAATCACAATAATATTTTTCTTCTTTATCAGTTATATTGATAAAATAGTCTTTGGCTAATAATAGATAATATTCAGTTGCTTCTATATTCTTATGTCCTAAATATTTGCATAAAATAGGTAATGTAGCATATAAATCTTGTCCATCTTTATCCATTTTTTCTAATGCATTTACTGCAAACGTAAATCTAAAATCGTGAAGTCTTGGAGGAGTACCATCTGGTCGTAATATTTTCAATTTTTTTAATATTTTTTGAAAATATTCTGTAATGTGAGAATTAATTTTATTTCCTTTTAAATCACATAAAAAGTATTGCTCATTACATAAAAATTTTGATTTGTATGTTTTGCATGATTCCGAAAGACTTTCCGAAATTGGAACTATTCTTGTAACATTTTCTTTTCCATTATATATTGTTAAAATTTTTTTATTTAAATTTACATCGGTACTCTTCAAATTAATAGCTTCACCTCTCCTAAGTCCAGTTCCATATAATATTCTAATTAATATCGGTAATACACAATTATATATTGAATTTGTATCATACTGGTGTTTATCTAAATATTCATATATTATCTCTAAATCTTTTTTAGAATAAATATATGGCTTAAATTTAGAATCACTTTTAGAAGGCTTTATATGATGTACATATATATTGGAATATCCCATTTTCTGTAAATATATAGCAAATTGTTTTAATACAGATAATCTCTTAGTTTGCGTTTTAGGAGATTCGTTTTTTCTTAACATACTATATTCTTCTACCATATCTTTTGTAAGTTTAACTTCAGTAATTCCTTTATTATAAAAATATTTATCTAATCTTTTCAACTCATTATATTCTGATTCTGAATCAAAACCTAAACTTTTTTTATATTCAATATATAATGGTGCAATATTTTTAAAAGGACCTATAAAATTATTACTATTCATATTTAGGAACCTCCAATGCAAGTTTTCTCAATTGTTCTTCGTCTATGCTTAAATAGATATTTGTTACATCAACACTACTATGCCCTAAAATTCCAGAAATAGTTGAAATTTTAATATTGTTTTTTAGCATATTAGATGCTAGGCTGTGCCTTAATGAATGTAATCCTCTTTTTCTATTTCCTATATCTATGCCAGCTTTTTTTATATATTGATCAGCTGATTTATATAAAGAAGAGTAATTTTTCATATCAGTATAAGTATAAGGCGGTTTTGTTGGCAAAAAAATATATGGAGAGTCAATATTAGGTCGGCCATTTTTAAGATAATCTAATAATGCATATTTTACATTTTCTGTTAGAGGCAATTCTAATAACTTCTTAGTTTTATATTGAATTAATTCAATTTTGCTTTCATTCCACAATATATTCTCTTTTTTTAAATGTACTATATCTGAATTTCTTAATCCATATACAATTGCTAATAAAAGAATTGCAAAATCTCTTTTTCCTCTTTTGGTATTTCTATTTACTTGTTTTAATATTTGATTTATTTCATCTATTGTATAGTAAGAGGGTAATTTACTTCTTTCAAATTTAGCAATTTTAGGGAAAATATCAATACCACTAAATTTGTATTTATTGTTATCATATAAGTATTGGAAGAATTTTTTTAATTTATATTTAATTTCATAAATTGTGTTTTTCGAGTATTGTTGAGTGTTAATTGCATTTACAAAATTATATATATTTTGAATTTGTATATTTTTTATGGAAGTTATATTATTTTGTTTTAGATAATAAAAAAAATCAGCTAATATTTTCTCACTTATCATTATAGTACTATATGAGTAACTAGATTTTAAATAATTATCATATTCATAAAAAATATCATTAAATTCTTTAGGAATCTTTTTTTCTATCTTTGGTCTATAAACTTTTATTGACTTGTTTCTATCAATAGAATCTAATATATAAATACTACGCATTCTTCTAGTGAACAATCTTCCTTTTCCACTTTTTGTATCAATATGATAATATTTTTCTAAAAATTTCATTGCTAATTCAAAGTTAAAATACTCAATGTCACATAATTCACAAATATCATAAAATCTATTCCATACACATTTGTAATCTTGGATTGTATCTTCACTATAATTTTTTTCTCTTAAAATTGCTTCTGCACGGTTCAATAAATCTCTTAATTTTAATCGTTCCATATTTTTCACCTGATATTAGTATCCTCAAAATTATTATAAAAACACAAGAATATTATGTAAAAACATAAAAATAAATTCTTTGAAATATAAGCATTTCTACATAATACTTTCTATAATATTTTA
>CAKNNA010000068.1 GCA_930989765.1 uncultured Clostridium sp.
AAAGACTTATTTCAACTATCTTTCTTCATAGTTGCATTTACTTTGTTAATTGACGTTAATCACTTTTATTTATAAAATCATTATATATGTATTGACTTATTCTATTGACAATGCTATATTAATTTTAAGTTTTCCAATTAATTAATTTTTATACTTAATTATTAAAAATTTTTATAACTTTTCTCATTTCCTAATAACAATGTATAAGATAACACTTATGTTTTTCTCTAGAATTACCACTTGAAGCAGTTTTCGCAAGTCGCATTTTAATTTAGTCATACTATAAAAAGTCAGCTTTTAAACTGACTTCAACAATTAATATTCTAATGGTCTATCTATTATAAGCTAAAGTTCAATTCTTTACTAATCTAGAATTAAACATCCATTCTGAATTTAAAATTTCTTTTTTATTTTCTATATTTCTTGCCTGTGTTATAACTATTTCTACATCTGCACTATTTTGTGCATAATCTGTTATTTTTAGTTTAAATGCTATATTATATGTAAACACCTTTCTAAGCTCTGTATTATAATTTAAAAACTCCCATCCTTCAATCTCTCTTATTTGTTCAAAAGTATTTATTACCGCTTCTGATTTACCATCTTTTATTGCTTCTTCCCTAAATAGTCCTATTGGAGCAATATTATCAATTGTTATTTGTGTATCTATTACTTTTTTATCACTTTCCATATTCTTAGTATTTATTATCGCACCATCTTTTATTATTACAGTTAAATTTCCATTTTCTTCTATATTTCCTAATAAGATATCATAATATATTTCATCATTATTTCGTTTTATTTCATTTACCCAAATTTGTGGATTTTGTTTTACCTCATCAACTCTTACTTCTATTTCGCGAGGATCTAGTGTATCTTTTGCTATATCTATATTTTTTTCTGTCACTTTTACTTTTAGTGTAATTACATGTGTTTTATTTGCATACTCTTGATAGCCTTCATTAGTATTTTGTATATCTAGTACTTCTATAATTGGTTTTGTTAAATCTATATTTACATTTGCAACAGTAAAGCTATATTCAAATACATATTTTGCACTTGCTATGATATTTATACTTATTAAAATTATAAATATAATACAAGAAAAAACAAATTTAATATGTATACTTCTTTTTTTCATTTACCTAGTATTCCTCCTTTACTTTTTATATTGCTTATGTTTTTTCTTCTCCTTTTACATTAATATTAAAATTATAATTTTCTATATTCTTTGCATCTTTTGTATCTTGAATATTTGCTTCTTTAGTATTTTCATATTCCCAAACCCAAGCTATTTTTACTACTTTTGTTGTATTTTTTAATATTGTTCCTGCTAAATATTTTGATAATTCTTCTAGTGAATCTGCTTTTATATTTCCTTCTTCATAACTAAATTTTAAATTTTTTGGTTTTTCATTAATACTATTAAAATTCACTTTATAATTCATAGTTTTATTAGAATCAATAATTATTTCGAATTCTCCATTTACTCCAGGTGCTATTTTTTCGTATGTTAGTGTGTCTTCATTTATTGTTTCTGCTAAATTTACATTTTTAAATTTTAAATTTTTATATGTTATATTAAATTTGTATTTTACTATATTATTGTTTTTATTATTAGTTTGCATATATTTTTCATTTTCTAATAAATCTTCTTGTTTTTTTCCTATTTTTAAAAATTTCAAGAATAAAATTTCATCTTGGCTTGATGAGATTTTGATATTGGACAAAACTAAATACAAAATTAGTAGTATTATTATAATGAAATATATTAAATTACTATATTTTTTTCCTTTTTTTGTATTCACTTTTTTTCCTCCTATTTTTTTATATTTTACTATTTTTTATATACCAACTTTTTACATATTTGCTAATTATACCAGTTTACTTCCTTCTTTAGTTTGCTCTGAATGTACTTTTATTTGTATATTATCTATTATTTCATATATTGAACTTATTTTGTTTTTATCATATGAAATTTTTAAAATGTAATTATGTTCTGTAAGTTTTTCTTTTTCCATATTTATTAATTTTGTTTTATTATTTTCCAAATTCATTTCTTTTCCATCACGGTATAGTGTAAAATTAATAAATTCATTAGAATTTGATATTATTTCTATTGTATATGCAAATTTTACATCTGATATTTTATTATTTTCATAATTTACTACTTTAAACTTATATTCCCCTGTATTAGAAGCTTCTGTTATATCTATTTTAGGATTTGTTTGCACTGCAAATATAGGAGTTGCAACTTTGGCATTTGAATTTATAAATACATCTGATATGCTTTTTCCTATTACATTTCCAGCTAAAAATAAAATTATGATTATAAATATTGTACTTGAAATTGTAATTAATCTTATATCCGTGCTTTTTCCTTTTGTATTGGTCAAATCTTTTATATTTTCATCTTTTTTCTTTTTATTAATATTTTTTAATATTTCTATATTACTTTTAGAATTACTTTTTATTCCTTTTTCTTTTATTAAATTATTTTTCTTTATGTTTTTATTATATTGTGTTAAATCTATATATTTTTCATTTTTCATATTTTTTCTAAGTACAAATTTTTTGTACTTTTCTCCTTCCTTAAATATATATAATAAAAATTTTTTATTTTACATTTTTATAATAAAAATAACTTTTCCTATTATATTTTCTTTTTTTACTTTTTCTTCATCTTGAATATTGTTATTATCTCCTTTTGTAATAAATGCATTTTCATATTTTTCTATAATTCTATGTGTTATTAAATAATTATTTTCTAACTTATATGTAATAATATCTCCTACTTCATAATCATCTTTCTTTTTTATAATTATTAAGTCATCTTTTTCAAATGTTGGACTCATACTATTTGATGATACTTTAAGTATTGTAATTCCAAATGGATTTATTTGATTTTTTTCTAAATTAATTTTTAAGAATAAAATTATTAAAAGGGAAATTATTGATATAATTAAAAATAAGTTATTTTTTATTTTTTTATTCATTTTACCTCTTTTTATTATTCTGGCATTACTTGAATTCCTGTTACTAGACAATCAAATTTATATTCTGCTATATTTTTTCCATCTTGTGTATCTAATTTATCATTTGAGTTTATTTGTTGTGAGTTTTCTCCTGTTTCATATGGCCATTGCCAGTCTATTGATATCGTAATTATTTTGTTTTCGTCTTGTGCATTTATTGTTCCTGTTAATTTTTCTTCTATTTCTTTTATAGAATTATATGTCAAACCATTATATATAAATTTCAAATTTGTCGGCTTATTTTGCTCATTTGTAAATTCAACTTTATAATTAATTCCGACTTCTGCATCTGTTGCATCTATATTTATTTTGAAATTTCCTGATGTTCCGGGTGCTATTTTGTTATTTACTAATGTGTCATTATTTACTGTTGATGCTAAATTTATTGTTTGAATTACATCTTCACTATTATTTACTTTAAAATTCCAGTGTGCAACATTTGCAATTCCTGTTCCTTTTACTTGTGTAATATATTTTGAAAATGTTTGTCCTCCTAAAAATGCTATGATAATTGTAACTACTACAATTAGCACTGATATTAGTTTTTTCCTCAATAAAATTCCTCCTACTTTTAAGTATTTTTCGATTTTAATCTTTAATTTATAATTTGCTTTTAAAATTTTTTGATTTGTAATTTTGATTTTAAAAAATTTTTACTCTTTTGAAATTTGATTTCTAGTTTTAAAATTTTTGAATTATAAATTTTTGATTTTTAAATAAAATTTTGATTCCAAGTTTTTTGATTTAAAAGTTTAATTAGTAAAATAGATTTTTAAATTATAGAAAAAATATGAAAATGTTGTTTTAATTATATTTACATAAAAGTGTTTTGTCAATAGTTTTCTTATTAAAATTCATCGCAAAATTCGACAAAATACTATAATTCAACAGGCAAATTATTGCCGTACTCCTTAAAAAATATCTATTTCATTCATGAATTATAATAGCAAAATTTTAAAATTTGTAGCCATAATCGAGGAAAAATATTGATTATGGCTTATATATTTATTTTTTTTGATTAACTGCTATAATTCCACCTAAAATTCCAAAAATTATTGAAACTACTATCATTATTACTGAAGAAATATTTAAACCAAAATTTCCACTTAATATACTAGAAATTAGATAAATTGTTATAATATATATTAATCCAACACACCCACCATTTATTAAACCTTTTTTTTGAATCTTATGATTTCCAATTGTACTACCTATTAAAATACTTACTCCTGTTATCACTATTACAACAGGAGTAATAGTTTGCTCACTTACATTTGTATATGTTAATATTATGGAAAATATAAATAATAATACTAAAGTTGTAACAAATGCTATAAAAACTCCTTTTACTATATTAATAAAATTACTACTTTCTTTAATTTTTACAGGCTCCATCGATTTCCTCCTTTTCTCTTTATAAATATTTATTACACTATTTTTAAATTAGAACTTTATAATTTTTAAAATTTTTAAAAAAATTTTAAAAATGTAGTGTTACAATTGATGTGAAACAAAAAGAATAGAAAAAAAGTG
>CAKNNA010000069.1 GCA_930989765.1 uncultured Clostridium sp.
TAAGAAATTAATTTAAGGAATTATTCATCCTTACACAAACTATTGTACGGTCTCTTTTATTTCTATAATCAGTCTCACGATTATACATATTTTTCCATACTTCTAATAATTCATAAGTATTTAAAATATACTTACTACGTATAGTACTTTTACATAAGGCAGCATTTCTCTTAGCTCTTTTTTCTGTCACTTCATCTCCACTATTGAAAATGACAAGATTTTTATCGCACTTTTTATAGCAGATCCAATGCATATTGTTTTTATTTTTACCCCATCCTCTATTCGAATTTATAGGAATTAAATAAAAACAATTTTCTTTTATTTGATCATCATATAGTTCTAAATTCTTATGCTTAAAATTATCAGTAATTTCATAATTAATGTCTAAACTATATTGTTGTAACAACTTTATAATTGAGTCATGTTTTTGTATAAAAAAATTAACTAAAGTAACCGAATCATAAAATTCCCCAACTAAAGAATAATCCTTTAAAATATCATTCTTATCAAGGATACGATTATATTTATTTGTATTATTCAAACTTATGGAACTTAAAGCCATGTCCCATATTTGATTTGCTATTTTATTTACATAACATTTTTGAAGTTTTTCTTTTTGGTCATCATCATGTAAGATTCCATTTAGAAAGGCATATATACCGCAAATAGGTCGATGTCTCTGTTTATAAGCCTTTCCATGTTGTATGTTCATCTGTATATCCATCAAAAAATCCTATCTATATCACGCAAAAAGCTCCAATAACCTCTACTCACGAGATTATTGGAGCTATACTTTACAAACATCTAAATTATATCAATAAATATTATATGTTTCACACAAACATAAAAACTACCATAATAAAAAACATCTCATAATACAGAGGTGCTTTTTAGAAAAGAATCAAACTCGATCCAATTTTACTTTTTCAAATGATTCTGCTTTAGTATTATTGTTAATAAAAATATATTCCTTGGCTTTTCTTTTCTTATTAGCAGAATAGTTTAATCTATATGTATAAGTCTTAACATAAGGGTGATAGAGTTTTAAGATTTCCTCTTCGATATCATATGTCGTTATCCATTTATAATCTGATAGATTTAAAATGTTTTGAGCTAATTTTTTATGCTCATCTTTATTTACAAAAGATAAATATAGATTTTTACCTTGAGTGTAATAAGGCGGATCAAAAAAGATAAAAGTATCTTTCTTAGAATATTTAGGTATCTCTTGGACTATAAATTTATTTGCATCCAGATTTTTTAAAGTGATTCTGTCTTTATGTGACGCAATTTTTTTTATTTTTTTAATCAGAGCCTTTTTATTAAATCTACAATCTAATTTATATTTTCCACTCTGCGTTTTTCCTCCTATAGGACCACCATTAATAATTCCACTTACATTTGTTCTATTTAAGAAAAAAGAAGCGAAACCATTATCAATGGAATTAGGATTACTTTTTGTCTTTTCTCTAATTTTCTGCTGTAATTTCCATTCATAAATATTCACGGGTGTTGTTTGTATTAAATGAATAAAATCATCTGTTTGATTTAAAATAGCATTCCAAATTGCAAATATTGATGGGTCCAAGTCATTTATTACAACATTTGAAACCACATTAGAATATAAAAGTTCTAATCCTACACCAAAGCCACCAGCAAAAGGTTCAATATATGTACCTGAAATACCATTAACCTTCAATAAATGCTTTACGTATGTAGTTAATTGCGTTTTCCCTCCTGGATAACGTAGAGGAGATTGAGTTATTGGCATTTTGGGCCTCTCTTATACAAAATCTAAATATGTAAAAATAATTATTGCCATAGATTTTTATCGATTCCATTATAGGGAGCAACTTTTTTAAACATTTCCCTTAAATCATAATAAAATTTTCTAATCATTGACTCATGTTCAGAGTTATTTAGCCAATTTTTAAATAGTAAATCAAAGAAGTCTCGCTGATCGTTAAACAATTTTTTATTAAATTGGCGTTTCTTTTCCTTATTTTTACCATTCTTTTCTTCTTTTTCAAATTTATCTATAGGAACCTTTATTTTATCAAGATACCATTCTTTACTATAGCCTCTACTGCTAATTGTATTATTACTCCAAAAATTATTATCCTTATTAAATAACTCTTCAGCATAATCAAATAAAAGTTTTTCTGGAGATTTTCCTGTCTCTCCTTTAAAATGATTTTTACCAGGTAAAGCAATAATGCCATAAATTTTATCTTTATCTACATTTTGATCACCATCTAATATACAAATAGCTTTCATGGTATTCTTTAGAAGTTTATTATCCTTAAAAATATCTCTTAAACTATTTGCTCCCAAATTTGCTTTAACTAGATGAAAGAATCGTTTAACTTCAATAAAATTTTTAAATTCTTCTTGATTTTGAAAATATTCAAACAATCTATCTAATAGAAACCTGGCTTCCTCATCCTCGGTAAAAACAGGTATAACTTTATCTTGATAAATATCGTTTGTTGTCAAAGTATTCAAATGCATTTTTATTTTATAAATATCTGGATCAGACATCACATCAACATTGGTTACTTGATTTATCAAATATATAACATTGTCTTTATTTAGCAAAGAGTTTTCCAAAGCAGATAAACTGTGTGTAGTAAAAACTATTTGAATTTTATATTCATGAGCATACTCTCTCATTTTTTCCAATAGTTTTATTTGAAATGATGGATGCAAAGTTGCATCCAATTCGTCAATTAATAATATACTTTCAATCGTTTTTTTACTATCAATTGAGTCAAAGTAATAATGTAATGATACTAAAGCGGTCAAAATTATATATAAATTATCCTCACCTGCTGAAATAGTATTCGAATCTACACCTTTAATATCACTTTTAAATTGTGTTCTAGTTTTTATATCGCCTAATTTCTGTACATTAATAGAATTTATTTTATAATGGGTAAATTCATTGTACAGATCGTTCAATTCAGTTTGATATTTTTCAGGTAACCTATTCCTTACTGATGAAACAGGATTTTTTTCACTATCATATTCGCCATATGGAATTAATCGAGATAGTCCTAAATATATAATAGGACACTGTGGTAATTTATCATGAGAATTATTTTTATATATTGGTTTTATAGCATATCTAGAATTTTTAGGAGAATTATGTCTTCTAAATTCCAATTCATTATGATCATAATATTTAACCTTAAATAAATTACCTTTAATACCTTGAGCTGGATCTACATAATCCATACTCTCACGTGTTAATGATTCTACTTTAGGATTTACTTCAGAGTTAATACTATTAATAATACTTAAACAATTTTCATCTTTTATCCAAGCACATCTTTTATTAACACGCTTATACGCATTACTAATAATATATAAAAGCGAGGATTTGCCAGTTCCATTGGTTCCAGAAATTGCGTTTAAACTTTTTTCAAATTTAATCGTCTTATCTGCAAATTTCTTATATTTTTTTATATCAATTTCTTTAACCATTTATAAACCTCACAATTATTAAAATTAGATATGGATCAATTTATACTATACAATTATATTATATAATCTAAATATTTAACCTTTAAATATAGATATTACTGCCGCAAGCAATGAAGCAACAAAACCTAAAAACATTGTAGTTCTTGGTAAATCATCATGATGAAAACTGTCCTTCTTAAGCCAATCCATTATTTCAGAAAGAAAATATATTATTATTAATGAAATAGCAAATAATACAAACCATAAATAATACAACATATGTGCATCTAAATTTTTTAATTTTACCCATGTAGGTATAATATTCAAAAATGTTAGCATTATTGCTATTAACCAAGATAAAAAGCTAATAGCTTGTAACCATGTTTTATCTTTTTGAATTTCTATATTATTATTAATAATATATTTTGTATTGGATTGCTCTTGTGATAACGCATATACTTTAAAAAGAGCAATTATCAAAATTATAATAGGAAGTCCTATAAATATCGCAGCACCCATATTACAAATAACAAAATTTGCTGTTTGATCTATACTTGTCTTTGAATGTAAAAATAAATTTAGCCTCGACTTAATATAGGGAAACTTAACTGAAAAATATATAGAGAAAAATATTAATTCAATAGTGCTAGCAACTAAAGCACTTAATAATCTCTTTATTAAATAGTAATGAACTGATACTAATGCCAAAAATCCATTTATTAATTTTATTATCTTATTTTTGATTTTATACCAGTACTTCTCATATTTTTTAGAATTTTTCTTATTATTTGATTGTCCTTTTACCTTGTTATGTGTATCTTTTGAATTATTATTTTGGTCTTGAGCTTGATCATACGTAAGCGTCAAATAACCGGGTATCTGTTTTAGCCTTCATTTTTCAGGTATTCT
>CAKNNA010000070.1 GCA_930989765.1 uncultured Clostridium sp.
AAGATTTTGAAAACTGGAAAAAACAGGCTAAAGAAAAAATTAACCAAATGAAAAAAGGCAAACTTACTGAAAATGAGGTTTATGAATGGATTATAAAAAACAAGCAATAAAAATTAAGGCTAACATATTTATAGTTATTATATGTTAGTCTTTTTGCTCATCTTGTTCTGCTGTATCAAACATTGGCTCTGTAAAGAATTCTCCTAAAGTAATTCCAAATCCTTCGCAAATATGTAATAAAGTATCCAATTTTATTAGCTCTGTTTTACCACTCATAAAAGTTGAAATAGTAGAACAAGGAATTCCAGACATCTTACATAATTTCCATACATTCATATTCTTTTCTTTCAAATAAAATTTAATTCTTTTTCTAATTACATCTGATAATTTCATTTTATTAATCCTCCTCCAAAATCGCTAGAAATCAATAAAATTATATATAAATGCAATTATGTACCACTTTGGCACATTGAAAAATTATAAAATATTTTCAATTTATCGAACTAATTTGTTGCATTGAAATTTTTGTTATGCTATAATCAAATTACTTCAATTTGCCAAACTGTATAAATTTATTAAATATGTTATAACCTTTAATAAAAGTAGTATAATTATTCAATAGATGAACAGAATAATATTAATTGGTGAAATGGGGTAATAAAAATGGTACAAAATATAAATAATAGTTTAGAAGAAAAACTAAATGAATTTGTAGAAAAAAATGTAACTATAACTCAAGAAGGATTTTTAAAAAATAAATATTCAATACATAAACTAAAATACTTTATTGAATATGAAATTTTGAATATTACAGATGAAGAAAGTAAAAATTATCTAAAGATAAACTTAAATCAAATATACCAAATAGAGATTAATGAAAAGGATATTAAATTATACTTAGATAATGATACAATAATTTGTCTTGGTATTTAAAAAGATAGACTACTAAGTCTACCTAAATAGAAAATTATTTTTGCAATTTCTCTAATTCTTCTTTATCTTTTTCATCTAAATTATTTAAGCTAAATTCTAATAAAGAAATTACAACTTTATTAAAAGATAAGTTTTTGAGATTAGCAAGATTTTGTATATCATTTACTATGTTTTCTGGTAATCTAAGAGTTTTGCTAACTCCACTATGGTTTTCTGGTATTCTTAGCTTATTCATATTTGCAACCTCCTTTGCAAGATATTTTATATTAAAAAGAAATGTAAATATGCACCTGTTTTTACTTGCAAATATATTACTGTTATGATAATATAATTTCAGAAAGTCAAAAGAAAAAAATGAAAGGAATTGATTTAATTATGAAGAAACTAAAAGAAGAATTAAAATATGGTAAAAAAGGTATTACTCTTATTTCTCTTGTCGTTACAATAATTGTTCTGTTAATATTGGCAGGAGTAACAATAGCTACACTGACTGGAGACAATGGAATTTTAACTAGAGCAACAGAAGCAAAAAATAAAACAGAAGAAGCACAAGAAAAAGAAAGTCTTGAGTTAGCTGTCACATCAAGTCAGATGGAAGATGTTAATACATTAGGAATAGATAAAGAAAATTTAGAAAATGCTATAAAACAGCAATTCGGAAACAATAAAGATTTTTCTGTTACAGACAATGGTGATGGGAGTTTTTTAGTAAATATGAATGATACACAAAGAATGTATTATATAGATGAAACAGGAAAAGTAATAGACCAAAGTAAAATACTAAAAATAAGTACAGCAGATGAGTTGAAAGCATTTAGAGATGATGTAAATAGTGGTAACACTTATGAAGGTTGGTATATATATTTAACAAACGATATAACATTAGATATAAATGAAGAATGGGAGCCAATAGGCTTATATCCAAATGATAGTCCTACTCCAAATAATGCAAATAATAAACCTTTTACTGGTATATTTGATGGTCATAATCATGAAATAGATGGAATATATATAAATACAACAAATAAAGTACAAGGATTATTTGGACTGGTAAATAATGGGAAAATATTAAATCTAGGAATAGGAAATAATTGTAACATAATTGGAGGGAATTCTACTGGAGCCATAGTAGGCTATTTATATACTGGCATAATATATAATTGTCATAATAGTTCCATCATAACTGGAAATAACACATTAGGTGGGATAGTAGGACAGGTTTATAATGGTACAATTGAAAATTCATATAATTTAGCTAAAATAAGTGGAAATACATTAATCGGAGGAATAGTAGGAGGATTATATAGTAATTCAAGTATGAAAAAATGTTATAATAATGGAAATGTACTTGGAAAAGAACAAGTTGGTGGAATATCTGGAATTATTCATACTAATACTAATGTAGAAGAATGTTACAATACCGGAAATATAAACGGTAATGAATGCTCAGGAGGAATAGTAGGCTATATAAGTACTTCAGTATTGAAAAAATGTTATAATACAGGAGAGATAATGTGTGATGAATTAACTGGAGGAATAGCAGGTAAAAACGAAGCTGAAATAAGTCTTTGCTATAATATAGGTGAAATAAAAGGTACAGTAGGAATAGGAGGAATAGCTGGGCAAAATAATAATTTAACTGGAATTATAAAAAATGCATATTCTTTAGAAGGTAAATGTGATAACCTTGTTGGTGAAAGTTTAAACTATTCAAAAATAGAACTATGTGAAATAAAGACAGAACAAGAAATAAAAGCTTTGGCTTCAACTTTAGGAACATCCTTTAAAGAAGATACAAATAATATAAATAATGGCTATCCTATTTTTAGTTGGCAGTAACAATGACTTTTTAGGCAGGTTTTCCTGCCTTTTTATCTTTCTAATTCCCACTCTTTTTCTCTTTTTTCGTGTTTAATTTGTTTTTCTGGATCTATAAAAGTATTTGTTTCCTTTTGAAAATCTCTAACTAAATTATCTTCCTCAGCAATATCAAATTTTTTACAAATCCAAGAAATGAATTTTTCTAGAGTATCCCAAAACTTATTTATTATTTTGTGTAAATGGTTATTCTCTTTTTCTAACTTGTGAATTTTGTTGTGATATTTATGCTCTAATTCAAAAGATTTTTCTTTGTATTCTTCCTCAAGTTCGTCTTTTCTATTGTTAAAATCAAAGTCTAAATTATTACTTTTCTTTTTATATTCTTTTTCTAAATGTTTTACTGTATTGTGTAGTTCTTCATTATCTGCAAGTATCTTATCTCTTTCATTTTGATATTTTTCTGCTTCCTCTATAATTTTTGCTTGTTTTGACAATTCCTTATGCAATGAAACATTATCTTGGTATAACTCTTGTATTAATTCATCTTTTGGCTTTATAATTTCATTACAAATTTTTTCATCTCTATTTATCATAACTTTTCTAATATCTTTTATATCCGGAACTTCTGGCAATTCTAATTTTATATTTTTTAATGTTTCTTTTGTTTGTTCATAATTAGTTATATTCTTATATTCTTTCAAAGTATAATGGACTCTGTTTGTTTCTTCCTTTGGTAATCCTCTTTGCAATTCAAATCCGTTTGATACCATATATTCAAAAAAAGCATTTTGTAATTGTCTATAACTATCTTTTGCTTTCCAAAATTCACTACAAGCCAATTTATCGATAGAATTTCCTTTTTTATCTGTTGTGTGGACAACAGGCAAAAAAAGTAAGTGCATATGAGGAGATTTCTCATCATAATGCACTTTTGCAGATAAAATATACTTTTCGCCTAAATCTTTATATTCACAAACAAATTTATATGCAGTAGCAAAATATCTTTTTGTTTCTTCTTCGCCTATTCGCTTAAAGAAATCATTATCTGATGTAATCATATATTCACAAGCTATATTACTTACTGTTTTTATTTGTCCTTTTAAATCATATTCTTTTATTATCTTATCAAATTCTTTTACATAGTTAAATTCTGGTTCTTTTAATGAATAGTTCAAATATGATTTTGTCTTATCTATATCTTTATTAGAATAATGTTTATTTTTTCTTTCATTATGGCGATATATTGCCATTAAATTTTCTCTTTTGTATTTTGCATTTCTTATTATTGCATAACTCATATATAACCTCCTTGCTCGTGTCTTCACACGAATAAAAATTCTCCTTTGAACTTGCTCAAATTGCACTTTTTAAAATGTGCAGTAAACACACTACAATACTTTTTTAGCCGTTGGCAAAAAGTATTAGTGTGGCAGGGAAAAATTTATTTTTCCCCACACCCCTTTCCCTAAAAAATATCAACATATTTTTTAGGTTTTTAGAATAAATTTGCTATTCGCAA
>CAKNNA010000071.1 GCA_930989765.1 uncultured Clostridium sp.
CTCTTATCGAGCTGGATTTTTTGTTTCTTGGGTTCCTATTTCAGGACACCCTCATATTTGTGCTATTAGTCTATGCTAAAAGCTTAAAAATATATATGCAACATCACTATTAATCCATCTTATTATTTTATATATTCAAAATAACTTTCTGGAATACCAAATCTAGCAAGATATCCATTTTTATAATTCAAATCACTTGTAACATCTTTTATTACCCAACTTGGTGCTTCGAATTTATTCGCTTCTTCCTGATTTTCAAATTCTATTTCTAAATAAGCTAATCCATCTAGTTCTCCAGAAAATATGTCAATTGCTAATAAATACTCTCCATCTAAGAACTGATATCTAGTCTTCCTAATGGTATTTCCTTCTCGCTTTTTTATTAAATTATTATATTCTTCTAATATTAATAATCTAAAAGAATTAGATTTTGATAGTGTTTATAAAATTATTACAGAAGCAAAAATAATGGGCGTTGAAACTATAGTTTTTACTGGTGGTGAATCTTTAATGTATGATAGACTTCCTGAACTTGTTGAATTAACTTCAAAATTAGAAATGAAATCAACTATTTATACCTTTGCCTATAGAACTGATGAAGCTTTAAATAAATATAGAAAACTTATTGATTTAGGATTAAATAAAATAGTTTATTCACTTGCTAATTCATTATCTGATGAAACAGATATTTCTACTTATGATATTGAATATTTTTTTGATAAAGTATTTGAAAACAATAATACAAGATTAGGATTTCATTATACTATTTCCACAGATTCATATTCTAAAATTAAAGATGTTATAATTAGTACAATAAGTGCATTTAAAAGTAAAAAATATTTTGATAAGGTGAGTTTATTAAGATTTGTCCCTCATGGAAAAGGAACAACTTATATGGATTTATCAAAAGAACAATTACTAGATATTAAAAATTTTTATTTAAATTTTGCTGACAAAAATAGAATTAGATTTGGTAGTCCTTGGAATATATTAGGAATCGAAAATAGTCCTTGTATTATTGCTGATGAAATAATGATAATTGGCTTTGATGGAATCGCTTATCCTTGTGATTCAATAAAATATTTTACTGAATTAGGTATTAGTGGAAATATAAGTAAAAATTCTTTAATGGATATGTATACTTCTGAATACTTTAGTAATATTAGAAATTTTAATACTGATAATTCTTGTTCTTCTTGTGAACAATATTCAATTTGTAAAAGTGGCTGTATAGGTCAAAAAATAATAGCAAATTATACTGATAGCAAAAATAAAGTACTAACATTAAAAAGATGTATTAATTCACGAGATCCCAAATGTATGAGGTAAGAATATGAAAAAAAGACAAGAAGTATATAATTTATATTGGTATTTTGCTTGCGAAAGACAAAACATTTTTTGGAAGAAAATGAACGGAGAATCTTCACCTTGGACTGATGACCAGATTTTACAAGAATATAAGTTTTGCAATAGTTATAGAGTTAATGATAGAGTTAGTCAGTATTTGTTAAAAAATGTTATATATAATGGTAAAAAATATTCTGATGAAGATATGTTATTTAGAATATTATTATTTAAATTATTTAATAAAGAATCAACTTGGGAATTGTTATTAAATAATTTTGAAGATATAACATTAAAGTCATTTAAGATTAATGAATATTCTAAATTATTAGGAAATGCCATATCAAATGGTATAAAGATTTATAATGATGCATATATAAGTTGTGCTAATAAAGCGTTTGGATATGATAGAAAACATGACAATCATTTAGCATTATTAAAAAAGATGTTTGTTGAAGATAGAATGCAAGATAAAATTGTTAATTGTAAAACTATGGAAGAGTCATTTAATATTATTAAAAGTTATCCGCTAATAGGTAATTTTATGTCTTATCAATTAGTTACTGATATTAATTATAGTGAAGTTGTAAATTGGCAAGAAGATGAATTTACAGTTGCTGGCCCAGGTTCATTTCGTGGAATTAAAAAATGTTTTATAGACAAAGGTAAAATGAGTAATGAAGATATAATTAGATATATGTATGAACATCAAGATGAAGAATTTAAAAAACTAAATTTGAATTTTAAAAGAATTGGCAATAGACCTTTACAATTAATAGATTGTCAAAATATATTTTGTGAATTAGATAAGTATTGTAGACAAGCTATTCCTGATTTAAAGTCTAATAGAACTAAAATAAAAAAACATTATATACCTAAGAAAGATAAAATCGAATATATTTATCCACCAAAATGGGAATTAAACACTTAATCAAAAGAATATGTAAAATTATATTAGAAATGTATAAAAGGCAACACTAACAAATTTAATAGTGTTGCCTTTTTTTTATTACAAATTAATAATTTTTTCTATAATTTTCATGTCTTCTATTTTATTAATTCCAAAACACTTTTTTCCTAAATCCTTTATAGATGCACCTAAATGATACATTTCTTTGTTATCGATGATGATAAATCTATCATGAAATTTATTTGTTCTAGCAACTTTTAAAATAGGATATTCTTTATTAAATTTTTGAATGTCTATATTTTGAATGTTACTTTTGTTAGATGTTAAGATAACCACCTCTACATTACTTTTCTTTTTAGTTAACATTTTAAAAATGCTATCATCCACATAATTGTCAATAATTAGGATTTTCTTGTTTGCTTTTTTAATAATATCGACAATAAGACTATAGGCATCATATATTTGTCCTTGAAAAAATATTCATTCATGATATTTATACTAACTTGAATTGCTATATCGTTTTTTAATAAACCTGATAACATTGCTATACCTTGTTCTGTAAAAACATAAGGCAAATATTTACGATGTTTCCCTCTTCCTATGTTTTCGTTTAAGGTCGCAAATTGCGACCTTAAAGAATTATCAAAATTTTCTTGTATACTATCTTTGTTTAAGGTGATATCTTTGCACCTCAAAACTTCATATTCTTTATCTGTTAATTGAAAGCAAAAATTTTCAGGAAATCTTTGTTTATTTCTATTTACAGTTTCATTTATTCTTTTAGTAGGATAATGATACAGCATTGCTACATCACTATCTAGCATTACTTGTTTTCCTCTTATGGTATATATTAAATTT
Source organism: uncultured Clostridium sp. (assembly GCA_930989765.1). Lineage (GTDB taxonomy): Bacteria > Bacillota > Clostridia > TANB77 > CAG-508 > CAG-269. Next base: position 3,113 of record CAKNNA010000071.1, read on the forward strand.
TTTATTTCTTCATTAGATATTTCATTTTGAATTGATAATTTGTTTTCTTCCATAAATTCACATCCTTGTATTAGATTAGTAACATTATAAAACATTTGTTTGCTATTGTCAAGTGATTTATCCAAATTTATACATATTTTCTATTTAATAGTTAATACTATTAAATAAGTATAATGCTACTTTATTTTGTTCTTCTGAATCCATCTCCATCATTTTTGCCATTGCGAACATAATCAAAGGATAATTCGCAAAATTTATTAATGTAGCCTTGCATTCAATATTAATTTGTTTTAACAAATTATCAAAGTATTTATACAATTCTTTTTTATCATATACTAAATTTGTATGGCTATAATCGTCTCACATACATATTGCTAATCTTAATTTATTTTCTAAGTCCATATCTTTTATCATTTCTATTACATAATTTATTTTTTCATCATTCATATTTTTTAGTTCCGTTCAATTTTTATTTTTAGGGCATGGGGTGCAAAACCCATTTTTGCATTTGTGCGGGAGTGCAAATGCAGTGCTTGCTAGGACAAGAATTTTAAAGTCCTAAAAAATTGCATTTTTTCCTATGCTATTTTTAACTTCATTTTTTGTAAAAATTTTAACCAACTTCATGCAATCTCTGTTGGGATTTTGGTAATAATGTTAGGTAATCTACTATATTTTCGTTTTCAATATAGGGACAATTTATAATTCCATCTGTATAAAAATTTTGTTTTATTAGTTCATTATATAGTCAAAGTAGCATTATCATATTCTCCGTTTGAAATTTTTGTATTAGAAAATATAAAATAATCTTCTTGTAATTTTTTTAATTCTTGTTTAGTAATTGCTTCTTTATAAATAAAACCTATGTTGTTATTTTGTAAAATTTCATATAAATATTCTATATAATCTTTGCTACTTTTTGATATAAATTCTTCTGTAAATTTAATATTTGTTATTTCAATATTGTAATTTTTATCTCTTTTTATTTCGATGCAATCTATTAATCTTTTAATCAATTCTTTCTTGGAACTTGTCAATAGCTTTTTCTATATCTTTAATATCCTTTTGTATATGTGTCAATGATGTGAAACAAACTTTTATAAAAAAATTCGTAGTAT
>CAKNNA010000072.1 GCA_930989765.1 uncultured Clostridium sp.
AAACTTACATCTAGGAGTCAATCTAGTTAAGTTTTGAATTATAATTAGATTTTAACTATTTTAAAGTATTGCACTTTATTATAAAAAGTAGTATAATTTAATTTATTATATCCGAGGTGCAGGAGTAATAAATGCACCAGCAGAAAATTCTGCTAAATTAGGAGGTATTTTTATGGAAAAACGTGTAAAATTACGCATTAATCCTATTTCTCTGCGGAGAGCGCCTTTAACAAAATCTTTTGAGTTATTGGCTCTTACCAACGATGATGATAATACATTTATAGGTGTTATCAAAGAGCCACCTGCAATCTATGGGGTGGAAAAATTGTTACCATTTGTTATGGGTAACCTTGATTGTAGCTCTGATGTTCCTAATATTACCTTTGTTGCATGTTCTGAAAATGATTCTTCTTTTTACATTTTTAGTTTCACAGGTAATGGACATCATTGGTATAGCTATAAAAATGGTATATCTGAGATTCTTGGCATTGTTGATCTCCATGTTTGTGATTTAACAGGATATGACCAAAGTCTCATACTTGCAAAAGAAAACCAGATGAATTCTTTTGTGGAAAAACGGTTTGGTAACAAAGCTTTAAAAGAGCAGTTATTGCTTTTGGCTTAAATTAAGGCCTAATAAAAGGGAGTTGTACTATTTTTCATAGTACAATTCCCTTTTTAATATTCTTGTTTTTCTTCTGGCATATTTTCATAAAGTGGTATTATAAAATTAAACTTTGAATCTACAGTGTTAGATAATTTATATATTTCAAGCATATTACTTGCTTCTGACATAGGTGCAAGTAAGTTTTGCATATATTGGTTTTTATATAATTCTTCATCTTGATTTACTATATCAAATTTTTGCAAATATAAAGTATTTTGACCTTTATTTATATATCCTTCTTTTACAAATTCTACTCCACCTGTTAATCCTTTTTCTAGACTATCCCAGTTATTTTCATATGCATATTTTGCCGCATTTTCTAGAATTTCTTCTTTAGAGTTTCCTGTTGCTTGTATATTGAATGGATTATATACTATTATTCCATTATATTCATATCCTTGTGATAATGTAGAGCCTTTTCTTCCTTGCTCTTGAATTAATCTTGATGTGATAAAATATGGGTCTAAATTTGCCTTTTCTCCAGCTTGTATTAGAGCTTGTGCAATATTATCTCCTTCTAAGAAAGTTTCTTTTGTTATTTCTCTTATTCCTTCTATTGTTTGTGCTTCTTCTGTGAATTTTAGTTCTTTAAATTGGAATATATTTTCTTCATTTAGTATGTTTCTTGGGTCCATTTGATGTTTTATGGCTTTATCTGATGCACAAAGCCATGTACCATTATCGAATTTTTTGTCTTTATCTATCTCACATTTCCAGTCTTCTGGGTATTTTGATGAATCTGGTATTAAATTTAATGGATATTGCACATTATCTTTGTGCCCTTCATTTGTTATGACTTCTTCCCAGTCTAATTTTGTATAGAAAAGTGTAAATGTCCAGTTTGGATGGGCTTCTTTTAGCTTGTCTATTAATTCTTTATAGCCTGGATATTTACTTTCTGATAAATTTTTTCCATCATATATTATATATTTTTGTTTGCTTTTTTCATTTATTATTGTTATGGTTATTATTGTTAATATTATTAGCAATAGGATTATTAAACTTATTATTTTTAATATTTTTTTGTTGTTTTTTATCTTTATTGCAATGTTTTCTATTATTTTTTTATCTTTCATAATTCATCTACCTTTTTGATAATTTGGATTTTTTATATATTTATTTTTTTCTTACCATTTTTTGTTATTATTTTTGGTAGGTAAGTTTTGATATTAGTTTTATTTTTTTGATATTATTATATTCTATTTAATAATTTTTTACAATATTTTTTAATTGCTTACATAAACATTTATAATGATTATATTTTCTTATACACGGTAATTATTAAAAAATATTGATGTTTTCAAAAAAATTTGATTATATTGATATATACAATCCCGAATTATGAATACTTTCTATATTCTTTTAAAAATTAGTTTTCACAGTTTTATTGCCAAGTTAATACAGGATATCCATTATTTTTATTAGATTCTATTTTAAAATATGCATTCCCTAATAAATTTAAGAAATCATTTGATTTCATATAATCAGAACTTTTAACAATATTTTCTTCATTATCTGCAACACCCACTTTGCCACCAATACCTACATTATATGTTCCATATAAATAATAGCAATTTGTGATTGTTGCAGATGCTTGTGAATTACTACCGGCAATTCCTCCTGCATATATTGTTTTATTATTATTTTCTTTGATAATGCCAATATTATATGAATTTACTAATGAAGCATCTGTTGATAATGTACCTACACACCCTCCTATAGCTGTCGAAGTTCCTTCATTTTCTTCAGTAGTTATATTGGCAGCATTGTATGAATTTTCAATTAATCCTGATGTTATTTGACCACATATTCCTCCTGTTCTTATACTTCTATTACCAGTCCCTTTAAATATACTATAAATATTTCCACTTGTATATACACTAGATATAGTTCCCTCATTTCTTCCAACAATACCACCGATAAATGCTGTCGCACTATTAGTTTCGTTTGGCTTAAATTCTACATTAATATTAATATTACTTAATCCTATATTTTTAATTGTTCCATAATTCATATTAAACAATCCAACAGCTAGCGCATTTGTTGTGTATAAATCATTAATAAATAAATTACTTATGATACATTTATTCCCATCAAAATATCCATAAAAATGTTTATCTGTATCATATATATCTAATGAGCCAATTCCATGAAAGCCATTTTCTGAAGTTAGAGCATATTTTAACTTTCCTTCATATCCACAAAAATTTTCAATGTTAGGATTAATGTAAGATGAATCAGCATTGAAATTTAATGAATATAGCATTTTTACATATTCGTCTTGATAAGTATTACCATTACTTACATCATAAGCAAAAAATACTAAATCTTCTATACTTTCTATTAAATAAGGTTCTGTTTCAGTTCCATTACCAGCCAATGTTCCAGGTGTTGAATCTGTAACTCTTTGTATTTCGGATATATTTCCAGAGTTAGAAATTTCATATTCTTTATTAGCAAACTTAATAATAAAACTATTATTTTTAGTATCTGTAACGACTGCTTTTCCTTCTCCAAATTGTTCATCTATTGCTTTTTGCAAATTAGTTTGATTTAACTCTTGATAACCACTATCTCCAATTTGTGCAGTAGATAATGCTAATTCTATACCTTCCTTTTCTTGTGCTTCTTCTGTTTTTTCTTTACTCTCACTAACCCTAGTTAGAATTCCGTTATCTCCTGTAAGAGTTGCTATTGTTACTCCAGCTAGTATCAGCAAAACAATCATAGTAATAACCAGTGCAATTAATGTAATCCCATTATTTTTTCCAAATTCTTTCATAATTTTTTCTCCTTTTCTCTTGTTACAGGTCGATTATATAACAATATGTTTTAAAAGGCAATATAACATTTTGTTTTATTTTATAATTTTTTTAGTTTTTCTTATAGTCTGTACAACTTTTAATATTTTTATAAGAAAGGAACTAAAAAATATGGAAACTCGCATAAAAAATCTTAGAGAAGATAATGACCTTACTCAAAAACAATTAAGCAAATTTCTTAATATTTCCCAAGTTGCATATTCTTATTATGAACTTAATAAAAGAAATATTCCTTTAGAATTATTGTGTAAGTTAGCAGATTTTTATAATACATCTATTGGATTATATTTTAGGTTTAACTGATGAAATTAAATCTTATCCTGAATCCAAAAATTTATAATTTTATATTTCTACTATAAAAGAGGATGTCCTGAAATAGGAAACCAAGAAACAAAAAATCCAGCTCAATAA
>CAKNNA010000073.1 GCA_930989765.1 uncultured Clostridium sp.
AAATAAAAAAAATAAATAAAAAAAATAAATAAAAAAAATAAATAAAAAAAATAATATTAATAAATTTATATAAATATTAGGAGGTAAAATATGAATATAATAAAAGACTGGGTAAATAGATTAAAAAAAGGTCATATGTTAAGTATAATAGGAATATTTCTAATTATAATAATCGTGCTAGGAATCATTTTATATAATAGTAGAGTAGAAGCAAAGCAAGTTTCTGAAAACACATATAATATGGCATTTTATGAATTAGTAGATTATGTAGGAAATGTAGAAACATATCTTGCAAAAGCGATGATATCTACAACTCCAGAGCATGGAGCAGAAACACTTACACATTTATGGAGAGAAGCAAATATGGCACAAACATATTTAACAAGACTACCTATAGAAACCCAAGAACTAGAGAATACGCAAAAATTTTTAAATCAAGTAAGTGATTATAGTTATTCTTTATCAAGAAAAAACATATATGGAGAAAATTTATCAAATGAAGATTTAACTAATTTAGAAGAACTTCATTCATATAGTATAGATTTAGAAAATACTTTAGCACAACTATCAGAAGATATAAATTCAGGTAGAATAAAATGGGGAGAACTTACTAGTAAAGGTTCAAAAGCATTTGCCCAAGAAGTTAGTTCAGTTTCAAAAGATAGTTTTAGTAACTTAGAAGAAAATTTCCATGAATATTCAGGTTTAATTTATGATGGAGCATTTTCAGAGCATATAACAAGTCAAGAAAAAAAGGGATTAACAGGTGAAAATATAGATGAGGAAACAGCAAAGAAAACTGCCCAAGATTTTTTCGGAAATGACAAAATAAAAGAAATTCAAAGTTCAGGATTATCTGAAAATGCAACTATACCTGCATATGATTTTACAATAACAACAAATGAAGAAAGTATTGTAAGTATATCAATATCACAGCAAGGTGGACACATTATTTATATGAATTATAATAGAGATGTATCTACAGAAATATTAGGAATAGAAGAAGCAAATGAAAAGGGAAAAGAATATTTAGAGCAAAAAGGATTTTCTAATATGAAAGAAACTTACTATTTAAAACAAGAAGGAATCATGACAATAAATTATGCATATATGCAAGAAAATTGTATAATGTACCCAGACTTAATAAAGGTTAAAGTAGCACTAGATAATGGTGAAATATTGGGAATTGAAACAACAGGATACTTAAATAATCACACAACAAGAGATTTATCAAATATAAAAATAACTATGGAAGAAGCTAAAAAAACTCTTAATAATAAATTAAATATAGAAAGTGAAGGTCTAGCGGTAATTCCTACAGAATGGAAATCTGAAGTATTATGTTATGAGTTTAAAGGTAAAATTGAAGATACAGAATTTTTAGTATATATAAATGCAGAAAATGGAAATGAACAAGATATTTTAGTAATAAAAGATACTCCAAATGGAATTTTAACAATGTAGATTATATTTAAATTGCAAAGAGACAAAAAAGAAGGGTATCCTAAAATTTCAAAGTGGAGGGGGAATAGTTATCTTTAACTTAAGCTTAGATAACTATTCTTCCTCCACTTTGATATTTTAATGTCTTTTATAAGTATCTCTAGACAAAACAGTAGTACTAACAACTTTTCCATTTTGTTTCAAAGTTTTATAAGCTTCAGAATATGTATAGTTTGCATTTTGAGAAGTAATTCTTGATGTAATTTCAACTTCATAATCATTATCTGTTTTTAATCCATATATTTCAAACTTTGCAATACCTCTATTTACAGAGCAAACAATTTTAATCGGATAATTTCTATTATTTTTAAATTTAAAATCAATTGAGCCATAAACAACAGTAGCGTCACGGCTAGCATTTACGTAAGAAGGGACAAACTGATGATTAGACCTTTCAACAATTTCTAAGTTTGCAAATAAAACAGCATTATAAAGGGTAGAAGTAATTTGGCAAATTCCACCACCAAGACCATCTACAACTTCGCCATTTACATATATTGGTGCTTCTTTATATCCTGCTTGGATAGTTCTTTCACCAACAACAGTATTATAAGAAAAAGTTTCGCCAGGCATTACAACTGTTCCATTTATTTTATTTGCAGCTAAAATCAAATTTGTAGTTCTATCTTTATCACTTGTTTGGTATTTAGTAGAAAATTCAGAAAGTTTATCTGGAAAAGCTTCATTTCCAATCATATTAGTAGTAACTTCTGGGTATAAAGTTTTCAAAGGAATAGTATACTCATCTTTTTCTTCTGCAAGTATTGAAGATGCTTCTTCTAAAGAAATTGCAAAATCTATACCATTTTCACTAGGATAAATAGCATAAGGGTTTTGTGTATAATAAGCATTTGTTGGCTCTTTATAAATTTCTGTATGTATTTTTTCAATATCAATAGGTGATGGATTTTCAATTTGTGTAATAATATCTAACTTAGCATTTTTTATATTAAAATTTTTAATTTCTTGTTTTATATATTCAGACATTGCAGTTACATTAACAACATTACCAGACTTTCCTTTAGTAATAATTAAATTATTATTTTCTATATAATAACTACTTTGTATTACAGTATCAGGCAATTTAGTCGAAATATCTGAAAGTGCATTATTTAAAGCTTCATCATCAATTGAAAAGCTCAAATCTATATTTATTGGTGAAAACTTAAGTTTTAAAATTTTAAAATTATTATCAAAAATATTGCCAGTTCTTCCAATATTATAAGCTTCATTAACAGCATTTTGTATATTAAAAACTAAGCTTAAACTATCAAGTGAAATAGAAGTTTCATAATCATTATGTTTTAATTTAATTTCACTTGGAATATTTTCGTTAATATAAGTTTGTATTTCAGCAAAAGCTTCTTCTTTGCTTAAATTTGAAACATCAATGCCTTGTATATAAACACCTTTAACTATATTTGTATTATTAACATTAACTAATGAAAATATTATAAATACTAATAAGATAATAATAAGTAAAACTATAATAGAAAGCCAAAAAATTTCTAATATATTACTTTTTTTATTTTCTGTATATGGTTTAAATTTTCTAGTATCATTTTCCATTTGTTTATTTTGTAAATCAGTATTTTGTATATTTGCTGTATCTTTTTTTTGTTCATTATTAGTATTATTAGTTTTCAAATTGTTGTTTTCATTAGAAGAATTTTCTGAATCTATTTGTGTTCTAGCAACATTATCTTTTATGCTCATAAAAAATTTCATACCTTTCTTAAAATAAAAATTTTTAAAATCTATTAAAAAATATTATAACATATTTTGTCTACTTTTGTCATTATAAATTAAAATTTCAAAAAATTTCTAAAATAAAAATTTAAAATATGCAAATAATATAAATATAAAGTTAAATAAAATTGAATTATGCAATATATTTGTATAAATCAATAAATATAAACTTTATAATAATATATATTTTTTAAAGATTTTAATAAATCAAAAATAAAAATTTCTTAGGAAATTTAAAGCAAGTAAAATAGGAGGATGTTATGTCTAGAAATAGTAAATTAATATCTGAAAATTTGCGTGAAGAGATAGCAAAAGAATTAGGAGTATATGAACAGGTAAAAAAAGACGGAGGAAGTTGGGCTAATGTTTCTTCAAAAGATTGTGGAAACATTGTAACAAAAGCAATAGAAATAGCAAATAGATCTGTAGAAAAATAGTTATAGCTTAAAGGATGCTTTTTTTAAAAATTTTGTTAAAAAAGCATCCTTAATTTTTTAAAAAATGGTATCATAAAATGTCAAGGTAGATGGAGAATTGCTATTTAAGGTAAGGTTAAAGGTATTGATATATATTAAAATGCAGTGACGCGCAGTTTGGGAGGATGCAAA
>CAKNNA010000074.1 GCA_930989765.1 uncultured Clostridium sp.
TTTGGTACCTTTATTTTTTTGGTACCTTTATTTTTTTGGTACCTTTATTTTTTTGGTACCTTTATTTTTTTGCGAAATTCAGGTAGCCTAGGCTAACGCCTTGGCTTCCTGAATTTCGGCAAGTTCGTCTTTAAATCGAACTTGCGAATCTTCGTTCTTCTTTTTTATTATTGCTTGTTTTATTTTGTGCTATCTTGCTATTACTACTATTAGGCGTCAGTACTACAAGATTAAAGTGAGGCGTGTGCTGCTGAAAGTACCGGTAGAGGTCGGAATGTTGAAGTCACGACAGCTTGGAGAACTGCTAATGCTATAGTCACCTCCGGCGATAGACCCTATTGTTCGTGTTATAGCCCTCTAATGTCCATTCACAATGACTTCCCCATATATCATATACATTATTTAATAGGTCATTTGACTCTTGTCCTGTTACAGTATCTTCATTTCTTTCTGCTGTTTCTGTTGGTTTCGTTGTTGTTCCATATGCTCCATTTTTCACTTCTATTCCATTTTCCTGCATCCACAACATCATCGCATCATACTGACTTCCCCATATCATACTACTTTTTATACTACTACTTACATTTGCATTTGTATTATATTCTTTTGCTTTACTATATAATCCATACCAATTCTTTAATGATGAGTTTCCTGCATCTGCTGTTGTTACATTATTTGCTGTTACGCTTGCATTTTTACTTACTGGCTTACTATCTACTGTTAATCCCATCTCATATCTACTTACATAAAATCCTCCATACTTCGCTACTGATAACGCCATCTCCTTAAACTCATTCTCTATATTTGATACTATATCTAGATTGCTACCTGTATCATAAGTTGTTACAAAATCTGGCTCCCTTAATCCACTATTTTGTGTATATGTCTGTGTTGTTAATGTACTATCAAAACTTTCTCCATAAGTCGTTGCATATAGCTTACCACATATATCTTCTGAATTTCCATGTTTTGTACAAATTAACTTTGTATCATTTTCAGCTAATACTATATTACATTCTGGGTTATCTGGATCTTGATAATGCTCTTTACACATTACCATTCTATTAATATCTACTGGCACCCACACAAACTCACTCTCATCTGGTCCTATTACTACAAGTCCTGTATCTACTTTTGTCAAATCTCTTCCTTCTTCTTCACTTTTTTCTGACACTCTAAATCCTTCTGGTATTGTTGCTGTTTTTTCTCCATCTAAATAATTATCTTTTACTGTCTCTGTTGATACTTTTCCTGGTGTCAATGGTCCTATTTCCAATTCCATATCTCCTATTATATCAGATACTGGAATATCATATCCTCCATTATCAGTCTTCAAAACATTCTCTTTTAGTTCTTCTCCATCTCCTATTACTTCTCCATATTTATTTAATATACTTGCTAATTCATCTTCTGACAAATTTGCTCCATTTTTGTTTGCCTGTTCTGACAAAATATCTAATCTTGCCTGCTCTATTACATCTGCTATTATTGTCTGCTTTTTTGATTCTACTGCATTATTTAATATCCCATTTGACCCAGATAATGCTGCAATCGTTACTCCTGCTAGTATTAGCAAGACAATTACAGTAATTACAAGTGCTATTAGTGTTATACCTTTATTTTTTTGTTTTTTCTGTTTTTTCACTTTATCATTCCTCCTTCTTTCTTTTGTTTATTGCTTTTTTATAAAAACTTTTTAATTTGGTTTTATTATATTATTACCTTTTTTTACAAATAGTATTCTTTGTTTATAAAGGTATTTTATTTTCAAAGTTCTTGCTATTTGTAAAATAGCTAATAATATATATTTTTATTTTACTATAAGCTATTTTTGTTTGCAAGTAAATTTTATTTTTTTTATCTTTTTTATTTATTTTTTATATTTGTAGTATCATATTTTTAATAATTATTGTATATTTTTTATATATACTTTTAGCTTATTAGGATTTTTTATTTTTTGTTTTATAATATCTATTATAATATTAATTTTCAGAGAGGTTTGTTAATGCAAAATTTTAACCGTGATAATATTTTAGTGGGTGAACGCATTCGTTCTATTAGAGAAAGTTATAATATGAGCAGAGAAAAATTTTCAGAAATTATTGATATATCAGAAGTTTTTTTGGGGCAAATTGAAAGGGGCGAAAGGTCTTTAAGTATTAAAACTTTAAGAAAAATTGTTAATTATTCTGGGTTTTCTGCAGATTTTATTTTATTTGGCGATATTAAAAAAAATGATAAAATTTCTCAAATAAATAATATTTTATGTACTTTTTCTAGTGATGTTTTAGATTATATATATGAATTTATTCACATATTTTATAAATTTTTTACAAGAGATAGAAATTAATTTTATTTTTATATTTTTCTAAATAAAAAATTAATGGCTTTATTAAACTTTTATATTGTATAGTTTAATTAATTTGCCATTTTTATTATTTTATTTTATATATTTTATATATTTTTATTTTCTATTTTACATTTTATATATTTTTTATTTTAATTTTTCTGCAAGTTCTAATTGTTCTTTTGTTAAATTAAAATCTTGTCCATTATTTTTTATTAAATTATGTAAGTTTTCTATTGTTCTTGCTTCATTTATTGTATTTTCTAATGGAACTAATTTTTTTAATTCATTTTCTAATTTTTCATATTCTATTTCCATTCCATTAAAATCTTTATTTTTAAAATATTCTTTCCAGTTATTTATATAATTATTTGTATTTTCAACTGATGTTAATTGTTCTGTAAATGTTTTTTCTATATTGCTTTCGACATTATTTAATATAATATCTTTTCCTTGTTTAATAGTATTTGCTACATTTACATTAATAAGTCCTGTATTTTTTACTTTATCTATTACAGTATCTAATAATGTAGAAACTCCATCTATTATCCCACCTGTTTCAACAGCTTTTTGCATTTGATTTATATTTTCAAAATTTCCTGTAACTATACCTAGTGCACTTTTTCCTAAATCTAAGGCATCATCAATTGTTTTTTTAATTCCATCCTTGAAGCCATATTCAAATAAATTATCTTTTAAATTTATTATTTGCTCATCAATAAAATCTGGGAGTAGTGCTCTTATTCCTATGTCTAAACCTGCATTTATTGTCTTTCCTAGTGTAGTTTCTAAAAAACTTTTTTGTTCGTTTTCTTTTTCTAGTTGATTTTCTAGATTTATTTCATTATTTTTTTCTAATTCTTTAACTTCCATTTTACCTCCATTTTTTATTTAATTTTTTTATTTGTTTTTTTATATTTTTATTTTTTTTATATTTTATTGTTCCTATAATTTTTATATCTTTCATAATATTTGATATTATTTTTTTATTAATTGAATTATTGTTATATTTATTAATTATTATTTTATAATTATTTAGATTATAGTTATTATTAATTATTTCATATTTAAAATTTTTTATATTAACTAGTTCTGCTTCTAATAATATATAATTTTTATTAGTTATTTCTGTTAACTTTTTATTTACTAAAATTGAATTGTTTGGAGATATTTCTATTATTATATAATCAAAAAATTGAGAAAATTTTTTTAATTGAATTAAAAATTTATTTAAATTATTTTTAATATATTTTTTTAATTTATATATTAAAAAAATATTTTTATTTATTTTTATAAATTTATATGAATTAATAATTTTTTTTATTTTTTTATAATTATTTTTTAATGATTTTAATTTTATTATTTTATTTATTTTTTTTAATTTATTTTCTT
>CAKNNA010000075.1 GCA_930989765.1 uncultured Clostridium sp.
CCAAATGTAGAAATCCTTTTTTAGACCTGTCCCAAATTGACCATTTTTGGTTAACGTGGACCTGTCCCAGATTGACCATTAAAAAAGCCTTAATCTTATTGACTATTTTGCAATTTTGAGTTATCATTATATATATTGAATTTTAGAAAGAAATGAGGAATTTATATATATGTTATGTTCAGATTGTAAGAAAAACCCTGCAATTATTTTCTTTCAAAAACAAGAAAATAATAAGGAAAAGTTAGAAGGACTTTGTTATAATTGTGCTAAAAAAAGAGGAATTAACCCTTTAGAAACACTTAAAAATCAAAGTGATTTATTAGGACAAGATAAAGTTAATTTAAATGATATGTCAAAACAATTTGAGGCTATTTTTAAAGATTTAGCTGAAAATATAAATTTAGAAGATTTAGAAAATATTGAAGGGGCTATTACTTTTGGAAACCCTGCAAATACACAAGATGAAAATTTTGATGAGGATGATGCTTTTAGTGATGAAAAGCCAAAGATTGCTGGTGCTGCAATTCCTCTTGGATCAATTTTTTCAAATATGTTTGGTGCTAATTCATCAAATAATATAAATAGCACTAATTCTCAAGAAAATGAAGAATTAGATAGAAAGCGTATAAAAGTTGATAAGAAAAAAATGCCAAAACAGAATAAAAAGAAAAAATATTTGGATACTTTTGGAACAAATTTAACAAATAAAGCCAAAAATAATGAATTAGATATTGTTATTGGTAGAGATAAAGAAATTCAAAGAATTATTCAAATTTTAAATAGACGTTCTAAAAATAATCCTTGCTTAATTGGTGAGCCTGGTGTTGGTAAAACTGCAATTGCACAAGGTTTAGCAATTAAAATTGCAAATAAAAATGTACCTGCAAAATTGCTTAATAAAGAAGTATATTTGTTGGATATGACAGCTGTAATTGCAGGAACTCAATTTAGAGGGCAATTTGAAGCAAGAATGAAAGGAATTATAGATGAATGTGTACAATATGGTAATATTATACTTGTAATTGATGAAATTCACAATATAATTGGTGCTGGTGATGGCGAACATTCTATGAATGCTGCAAATATTTTAAAACCCGCTCTTTCAAATGGAGATATTCAATTAATTGGTACAACAACATTAAAAGAATATAGAAAATATATTGAAAAAGATTCCGCACTAGAGCGAAGATTTCAACAAGTTTTGGTTGAAGAGCCAAATATTGAAGATTCAATTGGAATTTTGGAAGGTATAAAAAAATATTATGAAGAATACCATAAGGTTAAAATATCTTCTGATGTTATAAGACAAGCTGTTATAATGTCAGAAAAATATATTCATGATAGATTTTTACCTGACAAAGCAATTGACATCCTAGATGAAGCATGTTCTAGAATTAACTTAGAAAACAAGGATTTATATACATTAGAAATGTTAAAACAAGAACTTAGCAATGTGCAAGAAGAAAAAGAAGAAGTTATCGCTGCAGATTCAACAGAAGATTATCAAAAAGCTGCTGACTTGAAAACTCGTGAATGTCAACTTGTAGAACAAATAGATAAATTAAACAAAAAAATGAAACTAAAAAATCTAACTGTTCAAGATATTGCATCAGTTATCGAGAATTGGACAAAAATTCCTGTTAAAAAAATTACTGAAGCAGAAACACAAAAACTTTTAAACTTAGAAACAAACTTACATAAAAGAGTAATAGGTCAAAATGAAGCTGTAGGAGCTGTTTCAAGAGCAATAAGAAGAAATAGAGCCGGGCTTCAAAGTACAAAAAGACCACCTTCATTTATATTTGTAGGTCCAACAGGTGTTGGAAAAACTGAACTTGCTAAGAGTTTAGCATATGAAATGTTTGGCTCTGAAGATTCAATAATTAGAATAGATATGTCTGAATATATGGAAAGTCATTCAACATCAAAATTAATTGGTGCACCTCCAGGGTATGTAGGTTATGATGATGCTGGTCAATTAACAGATAAAGTTAAAAGAAAACCATATTCTATTATATTATTAGATGAAATTGAAAAAGCTCATCCAGATGTATTTAATATACTACTTCAAGTATTAGATGATGGAAAATTAACAGATAGCCAAGGAAACTCTGTAAGCTTTTCAAATACAATTATTATAATGACTTCAAATGCTGGCTCTAATTTAAACAATAACTCAATAGGTTTTGGAAAACAAACTATTGATAAAGGAAAAATCGAAGATAGTTTAAAAGAAGTATTTAGACCTGAATTTTTAAATAGAGTTGATGAAATTGTTGTATTTGATTCTTTGACATCTGAAGAACTTATGCAAATTGTAGATTTAATGTTAAATGATACTAAAAAAGCTTTAAACGATAAAGATATTTCTTTAGATGTTACTAAAGATGCTAAAAATTATATTTTAGAAAAAGGCACTAACATTAAATTTGGAGCAAGACCATTAAGACGAGCTATACAAAGATATGTTGAAGACGAAATTTCTGAGAAAATATTAAAAGGTGAAATTTCAAATGGGCAAACTATAAAACTAGACTTTGATAAAAACGATAATAAATTAACTTTTTTTGTTAACTAATCACATTAGATGAACTTTAGGGACGTTCCTTAAAGTTCATGTAAGTAATAAAGGTTATTTTTTATTAACTTTTTATTGAACTTTGGGGACGTTCCTTAAAGTTCATGTAAGCAATAAATGTTATTCTTTATTAATTTTTTAATGAACTTTAAGGAACGTCCCTAAAGTTCAAAATACCAATATAAGGAGAAAAAATATGTTAAAATATGTACCAAATGCACTAACAATTTTAAGATTTATATTAATACCAATTATACTAATATATATTTTTACTGGAAATTATCTACTAGGTTTTATCTTTTTTACATTGTCTGGTATTACTGATATTTTAGATGGAGCTATTGCAAGAAAGTTTAATTTGATTTCAAACTTTGGAAAGTTGATGGATCCTTTGGCAGATAAATTAACACAGATTTCAGTGCTTGCTTCTCTTACTTTAAAAGAAATAATTCCTATTTGGATATTGCTTATTGTTGTTTTGAAGGAATTAATTATGATTATAGGTGCTTCTTTCCTTTATGGTAAAGATGTTGTTGTATATAGTAAATGGTATGGTAAACTTGCGACTGTCCTTTTTTATATAGCAATTGTTATTTCTTTAATTTCTAAGCAATTTTCTCTTTCTAATTTTTGGCAAGTATTTGATTTAGCTTTATATTATATTGCTGTAATTGCAACTATTTTTTCTCTTGTTATGTATATTAAATGCTTATATCAAAGAGGGTTTATTGATAAAGAAGATTTAAAAAAAGAGAAACAGCAAGTTATTATTAAAAAGAAAAATGATTAAATTTTTATTTATATTTTGTACTGCTTTTTATAATTATTAATTTTAATTTGATATTCAAAAAATTAAAAGACGGAATTTTAATATATATTAATACTTTTAATCTTTACTTAAATAGCTTGAAAGGTACGAAAAAAATGGCAATTTTCAGAAATAATTTTTGAAAATTGCCATTTTTCTTCCATTTTTCTATGTCCCTTTCAATGCCTATTTAAGTTATGCCTAGAAGTATTGATATATCTTAAAATGCAGTGACGCGCAGTTTGGGAGGATGCAAATTAGTATAGACCAGTCCA
>CAKNNA010000076.1 GCA_930989765.1 uncultured Clostridium sp.
TATTTATTTTTTTATTTATTTTTTTATTTATTTTTTTATTTATTTTTTTATTTATTTTTTTATTTATAAAAAATTAAGAAATTATATTTTGTATTTTTATAAAGTTTATGGTACAATTATTACACAAAAATTTATATTAAGGAGTTATTATGAAAAAAATTATTATATTTTATGCTTCATATGGTGGTGGACATTTAAATGCTGCTAAATCAATTCAAGAATATTTATTAAATAATTATAAAGAATACAATTTAGATGTAGAACTTATTGATTGTATGAAATATGTGAATATTACAATAGAAAAGATTACAACTGCTGCATATCGTGAAATGGCAAAAAAAATGCCCTGGACTTGGGGAAGAATATATGCTGACTCACAAAAAGGACCTTTAGCACATATTTCTTCTCGTTCCAATAAAATTATGGCAATTAAATTACTTAAACTATTGAGAGATAAAAAGCCTGATTTAATTATTTCTACACATCCTTTTGGAAGTCAAATGTGTAGTTATTTAAAAAGAAAAGGAAAAATAGATTCTAAACTTGCTACAATAATGACAGATTTTGCACCACATGACCAATGGCTTGTTGGTTCTGATTTTACCGATTATTACTTTGTTGCACATAATAAAATGAAAGATTATTTAATTTCAAAAAATATTGATTCAAATAAAATTTATGCAACAGGTATTCCAATTTCAAGTAAATTTAGCAATACATTTGATAAATCAGAGATACTAAAAAGTTTTGAATTAAAACCTAATATGCAAAATATTTTATTTTTTGGTGGTGGAGAGTTTGGTCTTGGTAAAACAAAAACTGTAGAAATTTTTGAATGTTTTGTAAAAATGTTTACAAATTCTCAGATTATTGCAATTTCTGGTAAGAATGAAAAAATGTTTGATTGTTTTTCAAATATCGTTAAAGAAAATAATAAACAAGATTCAATAAAAGTACTTAAATATACAGATAAAGTTCCAGAACTTATGAGTATTTCTGATATTGTTGTTACTAAACCTGGCGGACTTACTACTTCTGAAAGTTTAGCATCCGGTTTACCTATGGTGATTATAAACCCTATTCCTGGACAAGAAGAAGAAAATGCAGAATTTTTGGAAAATTGCAGTATCGCAATCTGGATTAAAAAACATGATAATCCTTATGAAAAACTTAAAATTATTTTGGATAATCCTAATATTTTAAATGATATGAAAAATAATACAAAATTACTTGCTAAGAAATATTCTACTAAAGATATTTGTGATGTTTTAATGGGTAATGTTTAGATATTATGTTTTTTAGAGATTTGCATATTTTTACATATCCATTTAAAGAAATTTTAATGTTCTAATTATTATAAATTATGAGCTTTGGGTGAACTTTGTGGATATTCCTTAAAGCTTATCCAAATTCACCTAAAACTCATAGCAAGATTTTTTCATATTAGTACTTCGTTCGTTTCCTACCAGATTAATACTAATATTTAATATATTTTTACCTACACAAGGAAGGAATAAATCTCTTTAATATCTAATACTTTATTGGTAAAGGTCCTTAAACCTTATACATCGAAAATGATATTAGAGTGGCACGGAAACCATAATTGCTATTGGCATTAGCGGCATTATTGTCCCAGCGTTTACCCGCAGGATTGTCATTGTTGTAATTGCCACCACGAAGCACAACTGGCTCAGAAAATCAAAATGCTTACGATTTATCCCTAATATATTAGTCCCATATTTTTTAATTCTTTTTCCAAATAAATATTTCTTCTTTCTAAATCATAGGTATTTGCTATATTAAAATATCCCAAATGTCCTGTTAAATAATTTCTGGCTTCTTTTGAAGAAATATTTTCTGCTTTTATTTCTTTTAGTAAAACTTTAACTTTTTTCTTAAATCTATTTTTTCCTTTATTCCTTACTTTTATCCTGTATTCGTTTATTTTATAACCACAAAAATTAACTCCCTGTTTTGATTTAAAAATATCAGTTTTATTATTCAATTCTAGTTCTAAATTTTTTTCTAAAAATTCTTTAATTTTATTTAATACCATTTTTGCATCTTCTTTATTTTTTAAAAGTATCACTGTATCATCCATAAATCTATAATAATATTTCAATTTTAGTTTTTTGGTTGCATATTGGTCAACTTCATTTAAATAGATATTTGCAAATGTTTGTGAAGTATAATTTCCTATTTCTAGCCCCTTTTTTCTATTTTGTGCTGATAAAATTTTTCCAATTAACCACATAACTTTTTTGTCTTTTATCCTTTTTTTAAGAATATTAAACAAAATATTTTTATCAATACTATAAAAATATTTTTTTATATCCATTTTTAAAATATAGTATTCTCTGTACGATTTTTTCATTTGTTTCATTCCCTCTTGTAAATCTAAAACTGCTTTATGTGTTCCGTCTTCCTTTTATACATGCATATGTTGTTTTTATAAGACTTGGAATATAATATGGCTCTAAGATATTATCAACAAGCCACCTATGTACTATTCTATCTATATATGGCGCTTTTTCTATTATTCTTTCTTTCGGTTCATATACTTTAAATGAAGTATATTTTCCATGAACATATGTACCATTTTTTAGTTTTTCATACAAGTACATTATATATTCTTCTTCTTTTAAAGAAAAATGTATTACTTCTTTTTTTAAAGTTTTGCCTTTTTTTGATAGTTTGTGAGCTTTCATTAAATTTTCATATGTTAACATTTTATCATATTGGTTTCTTATCCATTTCGCCATATTTTTCAAATACCTTTTCTACATAATTTGCATTCACAATAATACCTTTTTTAGTCATTTGCAGGTTACCTTCTATTAATATTTCCATTCCATTTATAAATTTTCTATAAATATTATCAGCAATATCATTTTTACACATAATTTTTATTGCATTTTTACTTTTATTCAATTTTAAATTTATAAATGCTATTGCATATATTTTACCCACATCAACTAATTTATATTGAATATCTATTATTTTTCCTAAAATTATTACTTTATTCATGGGAATTCTTACCTCTATATATTTTTATTTACCTTTATAAGCCCACCTATTATCCTTCCTAATTCTGCAAGTTTTTCTATACATGTAGTAAAATTTTTGTGAGATATTGATTTTTCTTCATCTAATATTCTTAACATAGATCTATTATAACTTATTAAAGCATCTATTTTATTTAAATACATATATGAATTTTTTCTATCTTTGTTTATTAAATGTGCATATTCTAACATTCTTAATGTTGATGTTTTTATTTCAGAACCAATATTAAATTTTTCTATTCTAGGAATTTTTACTAATATTTGAAATGTGTATTTTATATAATCTTCTATTTTTGGTATTAATATTAATGTTCCTGAACTTCTATATTTATCTATTACATTATTTATTTGCATTTTTTCACTTTCCATTTATCTTATTTTTAATTAGTACCGGATTTTTATTTTATGCTTATTCTAGTGTAGTAACAGTGGTCAGAGCTACTTTAAGAATAAAGTGGCACGGAAACCATAATTGCTATAGGCATTAGCGGCACCATTGTCCCAGCGTTTACCCGCAGGATTGTCACTGTTGCAATTGCCACCACGAAGCACAACTGGCTCAGATGTTCCAGGGTTTAACTCTGTAGTAAA
>CAKNNA010000077.1 GCA_930989765.1 uncultured Clostridium sp.
ATATAAAAAAGTGTCCTTATAAAAATTGTCTAAAAAAGGGTTGACAATCCAAAATTTATAAAATATAAAAATGATAAAAGGAATAAAAAATATGGAACTATGGGATATATATGATATTAATAAAAAGAAAACAGGAAGAGTAATCGATAGATGCAGTAATGAAAAACTAAGAAAAGGAGAGTATCATTTAGTAGTAGAAGCAATTATAATAAACTCTAAAGGAGAAATTTTAATATGTAAAAGGGCAGTAACTAAAAAAGAATATCCACTTAAATGGGAATGTATAGAAGGGTCTTGCATTAAAGGTGAAACAAGTCTTGAGGCAATATTAAGAGAAATAAAAGAAGAAATAGGAATAAATTTAAAAAAAGCAGAAGCAATATTTTATAAAACAATAAAAGATGATAAAGCAAAAGATTTTAAAGATATATGGTTATTTAGAAAAAATGATAAAAATTTAAAAATTCAACAAAATTTAGCAAAAGTGTGGTATAATATTAATATAAATCTAAAAAAGGAGATGAATGATTATGACAATGAAACAAAAAGAATTATATAATGTAATTGAAAGTTTACCAGAAGAATTATCAAATAAAGTTGTAGATTATATAGAATATCTTAAATTTTCCTATATGACAAAAGCTCCAGATGATTTAATTATAAAAGATGATAAAGATTTATTGGAAAAATTAAAAAAAGGTATGGAAGATACCAATAATGGAAAAGTATGTTCTATTGAAGAAGCATATGAAGAAGTTAAAGAAATTTTAGCAAATTAAAATGGAGGTTTTGACATTGGAAGAATATAAGGTAGAATTATCTATTCAAGCAAAAGAGGACTATAAAAGTATTATTAGATATATAAAATACAAATTATTAGAGCCTAATATCGCAGAAAGATATGCTGAATTAATAAAGAACGAAATTAATACTTTGAAATATAATCCACAAAAATTTGCTATTATTGATTATGATATTATAAAGAAATATAAATTTAGAAAACTAATTATTAAAAATTATATTGCTTTTTATAGAATTAATGAAGATGAAAAAACAGTAAATATAGAAAGAATTTTGTATGGTGCAACTGACTGGAAAAATAAATTATAAAAAAATAATTGCAGATGTAAAAGTTTGCAATTTTTTTAATTTCTGTTGAAAGTGAAAAGACATGATGATAAAATAAGGAAAAATGAAAAGGAGCATCAAATGGAATTAGTAGATATTGTAGATGAAAATAATAAATTAACTGGACAAGTGGAAGATAGGTGGGTAGCATATAAAAAAGGACTATGGAGAAGGACAGTTTCTTGTTGGATAATGAATGAAAAAGGAGAAGTGCTTTTGCAAAAAAGAACAGCAAATAAAGTAAGAAATCCAAATAAATGGGCTAAAACTGGTGGACAAGTTGACAGTGGAGAAACTGTTGAAGAAGCTATATTTAGAGAAGTAAAAGAAGAATTAGGGATTGAAATTCCAAAAGATCAAATTAAAGTTGTAGATATTTATAAAAGTAATGATAAAAACAAACGATTTGGGTATAATTTTATTTTTGTAGTTAATTATAAAATAAAAGATTATATATTACAAAAAGAAGAAGTAGCAGAAGTTAAGTATGTTACAATTGAAAATATGGAATTAATCAAAAGAAAGAATGATTCTAATTATACTTTTTGTAATTGGGATGATGAGGATTTTTATAGAGAAATAAATTTATTAAAAAATAAAAGGAAGCAGATTTTAGGTGAATAAAAATGAAAATTGGAATAATAACAGATGTTCATAGTAATATTAATGCATTGAACATAGTATTAAATGAATTTGATAAAATAGAAGTGGATAAAATAATTTGTTGTGGAGATATAATTGGAATAGGACCAAACCCAGAAGAAACAGTACAAGAATTAATGAAAAATAAAGATAAATTAATAGCAGTAAGAGGAAATCATGAACAATATTTATTAGAAGGATTGCCAAAAAATGTACATGATGATAAAAGAGCAATGAGTTTAGAAGAAATAGATAATCACGAATGGACACACAGCAAATTAAGCGAAAATTCTAAAAATTTTATTAGTCAATTCAAAATATCAAACATAATAGAAATCGAAGGCAAGAAAATATATATTGTCCATTATCCAATTAATGAAAACGGAATATATAAAAAACATATTAAGATGCCTACAATCAAACAAAATGAAGAAATGTTTAGTGAAATAGATGCAGATATATTTATATATGGACATACACATACAACAAGTATTAATAATAAAAACAATAAATGGTATATAAATCAAGGTTCTTTAGGGTGTCCTGTAAAAACTAATATAGCAAATGCAGGAATATTAGAAATAAATAAAAATGATATACATTACAAACAATTAAAAATTGAATATAATGTTAACGAAGTAATACAAGAAATAGATAGATTAAAATTTCCATTTTACAAAGGAATATTAAAAATTTTCTATGGGAAGGAATAGTATGAAATTTATAATAATAACTGGACCACAAGCAGTAGGAAAAATGACAGTAGGACAAGAACTAGTAAAAATAACAAATTTAAAATTATTACATAATCATATGACAATAGAAGTATTAACAAAGATATTTGATTATAGCAGAGATTCATTTAGAAAATTAAATGAAGAATTTAGAATACAAATATTTAAAGAGTTTGCAAAAAGTGATGAAGAAGGAATAATATTTACAACAACTTGGGACTTTGATGATAAAGAAGAATGGGATAGAATTTATAAATATATTCAGATATTTAAAGATAATAATGCACAAATCTATATTGTTGAGTTAGAGGCAAACTTAGAAGAACGATTAAAAAGAAATAAAATGGAAAATAGACTTTTAAATAAACCATCAAAGAGAAATCTAGAATGGAGCGAAAAAGACTTATTGAAATCAGTAAAAAAATATAGATTTAATTCAAAAGAAAATGAAATAAAAGAAAAAAATTATCTAAGAATTGATAACACAAATATAAGTCCAGATATTGTAGCAAAGATGATAAAAAATAAATTTAAATTATAATTTATAATAAATTTGAGTATAGACTAAGTATAAATACTTGGTCTTTTTTGATAGGAGATGATGTGAAATAAAATGAATAAATTAGATTTAAAAGGATTATGGATGCCATCAGAAATATTGATAAATGATAAATTATCTGATAAAGAAAAAATTATATTATCTATGATTATATATCTAAGTAAAGATAAAGGATATTGTTTTGCAACTAATAATTATTTTTCTGATATTTTAAATGTAACAGTAGTAAGTGTATCAAGAATAATAAATTCTTTAAAGAAAAAGAAATATATAAAAATAAATATGAATTATAAATCAAATTCAAAAGAAATAGAAAATAGACAAATAATACCTTTAAAAGAAGTTATGAACAGGTATTATCAAAATTGTAAAATACCTATTAATACAAATGATAAAGATATAAAAAGAAATATAAAAAATAAAAAGTAGGTGCCAAAGGGGACGGAGAAAAATGGCAATTTTCAAAAATTATTTTTGAAAATTGCCAT
>CAKNNA010000078.1 GCA_930989765.1 uncultured Clostridium sp.
AAAATAGATATGTCAGACGAGATTTATGTAATTAATGTTGGTGGATATATTGGAGAAAGTACAAAATCAGAAATAGAGTATGCAAAAAGAAAAGGTAAGAAGATTTCTTTTTGGGAAGCTTAAAATAATAAGTTGTATAGGGGATAAATATTAATGATAAAGCGATTAATTATAAGTTGTTATCAAAGATAAAAATAAAAGAACAAAGCTAAAATAAAAAGAGAAAAAATGTGAATATTTTTTAAGATATGAAATATATTATTAACAAAAAATGTGTATATACACAAAAAAAGTAAAAAATATAATTTGTTGCTGAAAATTGAATATAGTAATAGTTTATGTTATAATTAATTATATCAACTCAAAGGAGGATAAGTAGAATGAAAAAATCAATTAAGAAACAAATAATAACTCGGATTTTAAACGAACCAATCAAAGCATCTAATCTTTTGGATCATTTAAGTAGCGTATTGTATGCTGACAGGGAATTTTATGAAAGTTTATCAAATACTCAATTAAAAAAAGAATTTGAAACAACACTTTCTTATTTTATTGGAAAAAATTTTGAATTTGTAAATATTGATAGTATTACAAAAATAGCAAAGGACATAAAAAAAGTTTTAATAAAGAGAATCAATGTTATATCTCACCAAAAAAATAAAAAGAAATTTTATGAACTTACAGTTTTATTATTTGCTCTAGATTATGCATGTCATTGTAATGCTTTAGAAAAAGAAAAATCTACTTTAATCAATAATGATAAAGTTCAGTTATGCTATGATTTAGCTATGCTAATAGACCACTGTCGAAGAGAAAATGAAGAAGAAGAAATTGAAGAAAAAGAAAAGTGGTTTAACGAAAGGTTAAAAAAAATTAAGTTTAATTGATTTTGTTTTTAATAGTAGAGTCTGAAGTTTAGAGAATTCTTACTTTAGGCTCTGCTTATTTATAAAAATTATTTTGAAGAATTATAAGTTATTATTTTAGATAAAATACATTGTGTTAAGGGTATCAAAAGATATCTCTTTTTTGTGATTAAAAAATAAATTTTGAAAATTTGTCCGATTTTAATATTTTTTAACAGACCTTAATAGTAGATGAATAATTTTAAAAATTATTCATAAGATTAAACAAAACTAAAAAGGAGTAAAGAAAAAATGAAAAACGGACAAAATACAAATATTCAAATTGAATACGGAACAGAAAATTTGAAGGAAATATTAATAGGATTACTAAAAGAACAATACATAAATTATATAACTATGAACGAAAAATAAATGCTTATTTAAGGCTGATAATTATAAAAGAACACGTTATAATCCAAGTATGCTTTGAATAGGCTATTTACTCTAAAAAGTTGAAACAATAATTGCCATTTGACATTGTTGGACTGCAAAAGAAAATCCTTAAATAGTGCAAAAAGCACATCTCTGGTATTTCTTTTTTTGTCCGCCTAGTCAAATAACAATTCTTCTTTCAACTTAGAAGGGAGGAAAATTGAATAGGGTAAATAGTTATAGAAACATAAGAGTTGCAAAATACATAAGACTTTCAAGAGAAGATGGAGATGACCGAGAAAGTGAAAGTGTAGAAAACCAAAGAGACATTATAGATAATTATATACTAGAACATGAAGAACTAATAGATAGCGGAGAATATGTGGATGATGGATATACGGGAACAAATTTTAATAGACCAGGATTTCAACAAATGTTAAAAGACATAGAAGATGAAAAAATAGATTGTATCATAACAAAAGACTTATCAAGATTTGGAAGAGACCATATAGATACAGGATACTATTTAGAGAGATATTTACCTGCAAACAATATAAGGTATATAGCAATTGGAGATAATGTAGACACAATAAAGCCAGATGGATTGCAATTTTTAACATTTAAGCTAAGTTTTAATGACTATTATGCACAAGACATATCGAACAAAATTAAAAGTGTAAAACAAAGAAAAATAGAAAAAGGAGAATATCAAGCAGGAATTCCACCATATGGTTATAAAAAAGATTCAGAGATAAAGAATCATTTAGTGCCAGATGAGTATAGTTCTGAAATTGTAAAAAAAATATTTAATATGTATGTAAATAAAGGAATGTCAACAATAAAAATAGCAGATGAACTAAATAGAAGAGAAATAGAGCCACCAGCAATGTATTTAAAAATACCTACATATATGAAGAGAAAAAGTGTAAATCCAAATGGAAAATATGTATGGCTAAGAGCACAGATAGGAAAAATTTTAAGAAATGAAGTTTATCTTCGGAAGTGTGGTAGGAAGAAAATTTCAAAAAGTAAGCCATAAAATAGCAAAAGTAAGATGTACAAAAAAAGAAGAACATATTGTTTTAGAAAATATGCATGAGCCAATTATAGATATTGAAACTTGGAATAAAGCACAAGATAAACTAAATGGATATTCAAAAACAAGAGATAGGAAATATGACCATCAGCTTAAAGGATTAGTATATTGTGGAGAATGTGGAAATAAAGCAACTTTAAGGTGTAGAGAAGAAAAAAGAAAAAATGGAAAAGTTTGGAGAGCAACCTATTTTATTTGTTCTAAAAGAAATAATTATAGTGCCTTGTGTGATAATAAACAAATTTCTGCAAACTTAATAGAAGAAGCGGTAAATGAGAAGATAAGAGAAGAGGTACAAAAAATAGATTTTTCAGAAAAAGAAATAAAACAGATATATGAACAAGCAGAAAAAGAGGCTAAAAGTAAAAGCAATTTATTACAAACAAAACTACAAGAATTAAACCAAACATTAAAAAGTATAGAAAATACAATTGAAGAAATATATCAAGATAAAATAAATAAAGTTATACAAATAGAAGATTTTAAGATTATCTATGAAAAAAAACAGAAAGAACGAAATAAAATTTTAAAACAAATAAAAGAAACAGAAGAACAACTTGAAGAAACTAATAAAAAGTCTCCAAAAATTGATTTTAAAGAAGTAAAGAAAATAGCAAATGAGTTCTTAAAAATGAAAAAGCCAAATAAAATGATATTAGAAAAGTTAATCAAAAAAATTGAATTTGGTAAAGAAAAAAATATAAAGATTAAGTTGAAATTTAAAAATAGTAGGAATTAAGAAAATTATTACTTAATACCTACTATATTGCCTTATTCAACTATCATTTCTAACTTTATGATATGTTTATCATCAGGCTTTGGTGGTTTGCTCTGGTAAAAATCACAATACTTTTTCAATTCCCGTTTTGCAATTTTTTTCGTTCTGCAGTATGCCTTTATTTCACCACTTATTTCATCATCGTAGATGAATACAGCATAAAAAGTTTTAGTTTTTGCCATAGCGAATAACCTCCTTCAAGTATTTTGAAGACAATGTATCACATATTTTAAATTATGTCAAATTAATATCAAAACCTAATTTTTGTATAACATAACAAATTTTAATAGCGAAGGAATAATTTTAAATATTATTCATAAAATTAGACATTAAGAAATGAGGTAATCAT
>CAKNNA010000079.1 GCA_930989765.1 uncultured Clostridium sp.
ATTGGAAGTTATTGGTAATATTACAATTTCGTAATATTTTATGAAATTACCCTGTGCAAATACTATATGGTATTTACAATTCCATGTCGTATGTGATAAACTTTGTATGTCGTTTACTTTGATATCTTTCAATTTAAACCTCTCCCTTCATAAATATTTGATTGCTTCCTGTCAGTCGCAATCAAATTATATATGAAGGGATTCTTTTTGTCTACTCATCGCTAAAAGCTTTAACGAACCCCAAGACAATCTTGGGGTTTTAGAAGTACAAAAATACATTTACTCAAGAATAGAAAAAAAAATATTTGTAAATTCGACAAATTTCGTAGGATTACGCAATTAAATTTTTATATAATAATAAAATTAAATATATATTTTTAAAAAATTTATGATAAAATAAATAAAAAGATAAAAGCTTGTCGCTTTATTAAAAATGTCCATTAAACAATATAATCAAACTATTTTACTAGTAACATGCAATGAGAAAATTGCAAAAGAAGCTGACAAAATTATTACAATAAGAAGCGGAAAATATTCTACGTTATTATAAGAAATGAAAGATAGAGGATAAAAATATGAATGTTTTAATTACACTTGCCTTAAAAAATTTAAAAAGAAATAAAAGAAGAACAATTTCCACTATTATAGGAATTGTAGTATCAGTAATCTTAATTAGCTTTATACTAACTTTAATATATAGTTTTCAAACTACAATGATAGAAGATGTAAAAAGCCGTATAGGGAATTATCACATACGTATTGATCAAACGACAACTCATATAGCTATGAAATTTAATCAAATGCAAGAAAAAATAGAAAACACAGCAATATCTCAAATAATAGGTGCGGCTGATTATGAAACACAACTTAATAATAAACAAGGAATTATAATAGAAGGATATGACGAAATAGCTTTATATAATAGAGATATTAATCTAATAGAAGGAAGAATGCCACAAAATGAAAAAGAAATATTAATATCTAATTATTTGATAAATAATATGAAAAAACCAGTAAAAATTGGTGACCAGCTAACACTTGATGTACAAAAAGTTAAATTAACAATTTCTAATGATGGAATGGAAGAATTTTTAAATCCGGATGGAATAGATAAAATAACTTATACTGTTACAGGAATTATAAAACAAACAATAAAGGAAGCAAACACTAGCAATGCTTACATAGCAATTACAAAGCTAGAACAGATAACAGAAGTAAGCCCCTGTGAAGTAACTATATTGTTAAAAAATCCAAAAGAAGAAAGTACTTTTTACCATGAATTAATGAATTCTAGTATAAAAAATCATATTTTAGAAAATAATGAGCTATTATTATGGCAAGGCGCTACCAATGGAATTAATGAAAAATCTCAACTAGAATTAATTGGTGTAATATCAATTTTAATAATAGTGGCAATCACTATTATACTAATCAGAAATAGTTTTCAAATTTCAATATCAGAAAGGATGAAAGAATTCGGAACATTAATTAGTATTGGCGCAACCTCAAAACAAATCACAAAAATAGTACTAATAGAGGGAATTTTTTATACATTAATTAGCGTCCCAATAGGTTTAATACTAGGAATAGGATTAGTCTTTTTTAGTACAAATGGAATTGGAAACTTTTTAGAAAGTATGTATAATAATGAATTAACTATGCAATTTAGTATTAATGTTGTATCTATTATTGCTAGCATATTATTAATTATACTTGCGACTTTCATATCTTGTATAAAACCAATAAAAGAAGTAAAAAAAGTTTCTCCAATTGAAACAATTAAACAAAATAATGAAATCGCCATTAAAAATAAAGATGTTATAATAAGTAAACTAAAATCAAAGATGTTAGGCATAGAAGGACAAATAGCTTATAAAAACATAAAACGAAATAAAAGAAAATATCGTTCTACAACAATTTCAATTAGTATTATTATGATATTAGTGATAATAATAAGTAGTATAATACAATATATCTTTGATATAGTAAATAATACTTATAAACCAGTTAATAGAAACATAGATATAGGAATGATATATGGTGAAACACAAGAAAAAATAGATACAGTATTTAAAAATTTTGATAAGATTAAAGTTTTTGATAGTATCATAGATTATTCTATTATTGTAAGATTTGAAGGCAGAATAAAAGAGAATAATAAATCAATTAATGTTGAAGCTTATGAAGGAAGCACTTATGAAAATTATTTAAAAAGTATTGGACTAAAATATGAAGATACTGTTAATAATGGTATTTTACTTTCTAGTAATTCGTCTATAAAAGAAGGAAAAATATTAAATATTATAATTAATAGAAAAGAATATAAAATTCCAATCATAAAAACAACTGACATAGATCCAGAGACCGCAATATTTAATTTAGACAACTCTAAGATTGAAAAATTAAATACTTATAACTCAAAGTATGAAACACTAATTATATCTAATGATATGGCAAAAAACATAGATATTGATGACGAAAGAAATAATATAATAGTGGGAAATTTCAGTATGAATATGAGAATAAATTCAAGCAATCCAAATGAATTAGAGAAAGAAATATTACAATTTATTAATCCAAATAAAATATCAATAAATAACTATACTAAACAAAAAGAAGATGAAGAAAAATTTTCAGCAATAATGTCTATATTTTTATACGGATTACTTTTAGTAATATCTTTAATAGGAATAACTAATATTTATAATACAATTACATCAAGTATTCATCTAAGAAAAAAAGAATTTGAAACTTTAAAAGCAATTGGAATGTCTAACAAACAATTTAATAAAATGTTTGTTCATGAGAGTTTAATTTATGGGATAAAATCTTTATTAATTGGAATAATATTAGGAACAATACTAAGTTTTGCTTTATATTACGTTATTAATACTGATTTAATGCTAAAATATTATTTTCCATTTATACAAGTATTAATAATGATTTTATCAACAATAATAGTAATATATATATCTACGAAAAAAGCATATAAAAATCATAAAACCAAATAATAAAGCTGACAAAAAGAATCTTTTACAAGATTAAAAAAAGGAAAAGCAAATTTTTAGACTAAATTCAGGTTGAATAAAAAATATTTGACTCACAAGACTTATTGCAGTTTTTTCATAATTAACATGCGATAAGTCTTATATATTTTAAGAAGGTTATATAAATTATTGTATGACAAATAAACGCTGGTATCGCCGTTTTTATAAATATATGTTTTGATTATAATATTAAACATAATATATTTATTTGTATGTATTTATAAATAGTATTCTATAAACGCTTATTCAAGTGCTAGTTTCAAATATATACAAATTTAATACTTAACATTTAAGATGTATATATAATTATAAATAAACTTGTTTCAGTTTTTATTAATATTCCAGAATCCCAAATAATAATTCACATAATTTCCCAAAAATAGCAGGGTAATTTCATAAAATATTACGAAATTGTAATATTACCAATAACTTCCAA
>CAKNNA010000080.1 GCA_930989765.1 uncultured Clostridium sp.
CTAAAATTGTAGGGTAAAACAATAGTGCACAAAAAGATATTAGGGATTAAACTGTATAATAAAACTAGTCAAAAATTCTCAATGAGCAAATTTGACTAGTTTTTCTCTATACCTTTTAAATTTAAGTTAGACATCCCTCTCCTTCTTCCGTTCATTCGTTTCATTTTCAATTTTTAGCCTCTTTTTATTGTTTTTAGAATAACTTTTTATATCTTTTTAATGTAACCAAAAAATTTCCATAAAAAATGCCTTAAATTTAATTTCTTAAACTCAAAGCAAAATACTTCTTTATAATTTATAATAAGCCACCATCTAAATAGCTTCTTCCCCCATAATATATATGTGCAATATAAACTATTTTTTCTAATTCATCTATGGTATACAATATAACATAGTTATTTACAATCATTCTTCTATATTGTCTTTCCGTTCTATCTACCTTTTCTATTTCAGTACACATTCTTGGAGAATTTTCTAATAAAAGAATATTATATATTACTTTTTCTCTTAATCTATTTGAGGCATCTATATTTTTTAATTTGTTAGAAATATAATCACATATTTCTTCAAACTCATCTAAAAATTGGTCTGTCAGTTTTAATCTATATTCCATATTTTTCCTTCCATTCTTTAAAAACTTCTCTGGCATCTCTTACTCTGTCTTTTTTTATATCATCCTCAGCCTTTAATAGATGTTTTTCTATGTCTTCCCTTAATAATTTTTCTCTATATTCTTCCATTTTCATAATTACAATCTCATTGTTGTTCATAGTAATAACCATTTCTCCATTTTGGTTAACTGCTGTTTTTAAATCTTGAATATTTGTTACTTGTATCATTTTAATACACCTCTCTTTTCTATACTATAAATAGTATAGCATAAATTTTACCATTTTTGAATATTTTTCATAGATTTTCTAAAATTATTATTTGTAAATAATTTCATTATATACTATTTCCTCTACTCTGTTTTTTATTGAATTCATTTTTTTCGTTCATTCCATTTGATTATTAACTTTTAATTCTTTATTCTCCATAATATTTCAATCTCCTCTCAATTTTTTATTTCAATTATTATAAAATCAAAAAAGATAACATTGTATTATTATTTTTTACAATTCATCTTCTAAATATGTAAAAATTTTATTTTTACTAAATTTTTATTAGGAAGAAACCTTTGCTATTACAGCATTTTTATTTTTGTCTTTTAGAGTGTTTTTGGGATTCATATCCATTCCCTTTTAAGTAATAGACTTAATTAACTTTACTTTTCATTATTATTTACAAGCTTTTGTTAATTTTTATATCTAAAATCAAACTAAAATATTAAATGTCCATTAGGAATAGTCCCTAATTCTAAAATGCTAAAAGAGCATTAAAGAAAAATGTCCATTTGGTGACAGTCACCATTTGGACATTTATATTCTAGCAAAATAAATTGCAATTACAACTAAACCTATTATTACTCTATAGATTGCAAAAACTTTAAAACTTCCTTTTTGCAAATATTTTAATAAAAATTTAATAACTGCAAGCCCAACTAAAAAGCTAGAAAGCACGCCAACAATAAAAGGCATTCCAAAGACGAAATCTTTAAATTTATAAATTGTTGCTCCTAAAACAATTGGTGCAGAAAGCATGAATGAATATTTAGCTGTTGCTTCTCTTTCTACTCCCATCATTCTTCCTGCTGTCATTGTAACTCCTGAACGTGATACTCCTGGAATAAATGCTAGTGCTTGTGATAATCCTATTAAGAATGTTTGTTTAAATGTCATATCTTCATATTTAGTTTTATTTGGTGCTTTTTTATCTGCAATATATAAAATTATACCCATTATTATTAAAGCTGCTGCAATAAGTAAAGGCATATTTAATGCATCACCTACAAAGTGGTCTAGCAAGAATCCTATTATTCCTCCAGGAATTGTTGCTATTACTATGTACCAAAACATTTTTCCTTCAAATGATTTTTCTTTTTTTACAACTTGCCTATATCCTCCCTTAATTAAAGCTATCCAGTCTTTAAAGAAAAATATCGCAATTGCAAGTAGAGTTCCAAAATGCAAAGCTACATCAAAACTTTCTGGTATATTCCAATTAAAAATCCAAGGTATTAAATTTAAATGTGCTGAGCTAGATATTGGTAAAAGCTCTGTTAGTCCTTGAACTATTCCTAAAATTAGTGATTGTATTATTTCCATATGTTTTCCCCCTTCTTATAATATTTTTTACTCATACAATTTTTTATGTAACAATCTTACATTTAATAAACTTTTATTTTTTTATTTACAAAATATTAAATACTTCTTTACTTATCCTTTTTGCATATTTAGCTTAAGTAATATTTTATATAACAATATCTTCTATTACATCTTTTATAAACATTGCTGTTGAAAGTGGAGCACATTTTCCTGGCAATCCTAAAGCTAGCTCTGATTTAATTTTTCTTTTATTCGCCTCTTCAAAGTCAATTCCACCTGGTGCTGATGCTAAGTCTAATAAAAAAGTTTCATTATTTACATATTTTAATTGCTCTTTACCTAAAATAAGTTCTGGCACTGTGTTTATTATTATGTCATATTCTTTTAAGTTTTCACCCATATTATTTATATTTATTGCATCAAATCCATTTGTATATATTTGTGCAAAAGCTTCTTTTCTTCTTGCAGCTATTGTAATTTTAGCATCTAATCCTTTTAGTTTTTTAGCTAATGTTTTAGAAACTCTTCCATATCCTAAAATTAAAACTTTACTTCCATGAAGTATTTTATTAGTATTTGAAATTATCCTTTCTATTGCCCCTTCTGCTGTTGCTATAGTATTTAGAATTGTTAATTTTTCATTCTCCATAATATCTATCATTTTTACATTGTTTTCTTCTGCTTGCATTAAAATTTTTTTACTTATAGATCCTGCAATTATTTTCTTATTTTGTAAGTTTTCTATTAAATCTTGAATTGTTACTTTTTTATCACTATAAGCTGAATTTATTTCTACATTATTTTTTGAAAATGGTATAGCTCCTATTAGTATATCTGACTTATTTGCAATTTCTTCTATACTTTCACAAAATTCAACATTTTCCTCTTTTTTTAAAATTTCAGCTTTTTCTAATGCATAAGTATATACTATATTATTTTCTTTTGCAAGTAATAAGCTTAAAAATATTAAACGTAAATCTCCACCTATAATCCCAAATTTTCTTTGCATAATATACCTCCATAATTTAAGTTGCTAGCAGAAACAAAGAGTAATGGCAATTTTTTGCGAATAGGTTGGAGATAATGCCTATTTAAGCTAAAGCAAAAGTATTGATATATCTTAAAATGCAGTGACGCGCAGTTTGGGAGGATGCAAATTCACATAGACCAGTCCAGCGCAACTGCTCAAATTTTGAAACTACTACTATACTTGTTCATATGATATGTCCGACCAGCAAGGAACGGAATTTTAAGATATATCAATACTT
>CAKNNA010000081.1 GCA_930989765.1 uncultured Clostridium sp.
AATAGAACGACAATGTTATTAACTTAAGGCTAAAGGTATTGATATATCTTAAAATGTAGTGACGCGCAGTTTGGGAGGATGCAAATTAGTATAGACCAGTCCAGCGCAACTGCTCAAATTTTGAATTTATTACTTTAGTTATTTATATGATATGTCCGACCAGCAAGGAACGGAATTTTAAGATATATCAATACCTTTAGCCTTAAGTTAATAACATTGTCGTTCTATTAGCATTTTAGGATACCTTCGATTTTTTTAATCCGTAAATTACAACAAATGTGTTATAATCTACAATTTATTTAGTTTGTTCTGCTTGTATTTTCTTTTTCTCTTTTCTTTCTTTAAATTTATTTGTCCATTTTTCAACATAATATCTTCTTATTGTTCCTAGATTCATAAACATTCTCCATACAAATACTACAATTGCTGCTAAATATATATCTACATTTAGTTTCTCTCCTAATATTGTTAATAATATTGCAAGTATTGCATTTCCAAAAAAACCTGATATAAATATTTTTAAATCAAAGTTTTTGTTTATCACTGATGATATTCCTCCAAATACTGAATCTAGTGCTGCTATTATTGCTATTGCAAGATAACTTGAATATGTATATGAAATTATTGGTGCATTAATTCCTATAATTGCTCCTAAAATGCACCCTATTAATATTGCTATAAAAACCATTTTCTTCTCCTTCTATTTTTATTTAGGTTTTAAAGCTTAACCTATAAACTTATTCTTCTTCTATATATTTTGAATTTATCTCTTGCTCATATTTTGGTATTTGTATTCTATTTGATTTATCTATAGATATATCATAACCTTGTCTTTGCAAATTATAAATTTCTCCATCTTTTCCTATAAGTGAACTTTCTAAGTAATTACTATCTCCTATTACTTTTACAACATATGGAGCAAATATTCTTTGTTGATTAATAAATATTAAGCTTTCATTTATAGTTACAATATCTGATATGTTTATTATCCTTTGCTCATTTATTGATATTGCTTCTGCTCCTGCTAATTTTAATTCATTTACTAATTTATTTAACATATCTGATGTTATAATAAGATAATCACCTTCTTCATTTACAACATCTTTTAATGTTATTGTTACTCCTTCTCCTTCAACATCTGTTTTTCCTAATAGTAAATTTACTCTTTCAAGTTCTTCTTGTACTAGTGCTTCTGACTCTGCATCTGTTGCTTCTTGTTCTCTATATTCTTCTAGAGTTTTACTTTTTTCAGTTAATTGCTCATTTGCTTCATTGTATTTTTCTTTCCAATTTGCAAGTTCTTCTCTTAACTCTTCTTCTCTCATATTTTCAATTGATGTTATATCTGTTTCATTTACTAATTTAAATTGCATAAACATAACTGTAGATAATGCAAGCATTGCAAGTCCTATTGTTATTGTTACTATTATTTTTCCTTTCTTTTTCAAGTTCAAACCTCCTTTTGTCTTTTTTTATTTAAATTACTTTATTGTTTGGGCATATTTATAGTTTATTACACCTGAATATTTTGGTATTGTTATATTGTTTGATTTTTTAAGTTCTGCTCCTATTTGATATTTTTCTCTTAGATTATCTAAATAACCTCCTGGTCTATCTAAGTTTGCAAGGTTTTCTGGAAGTCCAATGGCTTTTATTATAAATGGAGCTCCTATTCTTTCTCCATTTATATTTATTATTGCTCCTCCACATTTTATAGATGTTGTTGTTATTACTCTTTGATCATTTATTGATATTGCTTCTGCTCCTGTATTTCTTAATTCATTTACTATACTTAATATGTCCATATCATGTAGTAATAAAGCATTTGGATTAAGGACTGTTTCCGGATCAATTTTGCTGTCTGTTAATGTTATTGTTACACCTGGACCTTTTACATCTGTTAATCCTATCATTTTATTTCCTTCTTTTATTTCTTTTTGAGCTTCTTCTAATTCTGAATTGTTTTTAGTTGCTTCATCAATTTTGGTGTTTATTTCATTGTCTAAATTTTCTATTTGCCCTATTGCATTGTCATATTTTTCTTTATATTTTAATATTTCTGATTTTAAATTGTTTTCTGTATAGCTTTGACTTACTGTTGTTCCACTATTTTCTACTGTTTTTATTTGAATACATATTCCTGCTGTTAGTGCTAAACACATAAGACCTAATACTATACTTATTATTTTTTTATTCATAAGCATTTTCCTTTCTAATGTTTTTATACTGATACTTTTTCTTTAAACCTTGGTTTAAAATTTTCGTTTAAATCTCCGTCTAAATATATTTCTCCTTCTATTCCTTCATTATCTTTTAAAATTGCTTGTAGCCATAGAATCTTATCGCCTAAGTTTGTTCCATCTCCTAAATATACAATTTTTTTTGCTTCTTCCATATATACTGTATATTCATTTTTATTTTCTATATCTATACTTGTTATTTGATTTTCTAAATTAGCCGATTTATATGAGTCTACTATTTGTATAACTATTTCTAATTTTTCTAAATCATCATTGTTTAGTCTATTTCCTGCCTTTATATCTTCTTCTTTAGTTTTTATTCCTTGTATTGTTGGTAAGTCTAATTTTTCATTGGAAATTTCTAATATAAAACCTTGGTTATTAATATATGCATATTCATTTAAGAATTCTACATTAAATGTTGCCTTTCTTTCTTTTACTGTTATTTCTACTTTATTTGGAAATATTCTTTTGATTTGTGCTTCTTCTATATACGGGTTTGTTTTTATTTGCTCTATACTTTTACTACTTAAAAACCTAAATATATTTTGATTTTTACTAATTCCAGATAAACTTATTATTTCATTTCCACTTACTTTTTCAGAGTTTATTACATTAATTTCTTGTATATTAAATATTGGTGATACTAAAGCAAAGGTTGTTCCTCCTATTACAATTATTAGTAGTGTTGTAATTTTTAGTATTCTTTTTATTCTTTTAATTTTTTTCTTTCTTTTTCTTTCGTTTTTATCTATTACTTTTTTTCTTGTTTCTTGATTTTTTTTATTGTTTTTGTTTGTCATTCCTATTACTGTTTCTGTTTCTATGTCAAATTTGTCTAGTTCTTTTTTTTCTACTTTTTTTCTATTTTTTATTCTTTTTTCTCTTTCTTTCTTTTTCTTTTTTTCTTCTTTTATTTCTTCTTCTATATTGTTTTCCTGTATTGTTGGTACATAATATAGGTTATTTATTTTTTCTTTTTGGTCTTTGTTCAATTTTTAGCACCTCCAATTTCCTTTAGTTTTTTTTCTATTTTAACACATATTGGTACATTTTTTCTATAGTTTTTTTAAATTTGTTTATTAATTATGTATATGTGTCAATGATGTGAAACAAACTTTTATAAAAAAATTCGTAGTATCAT
>CAKNNA010000082.1 GCA_930989765.1 uncultured Clostridium sp.
CAGGAGAAGATGATATAGACATAGCAGAAGTAATACTTTCAATATCAACAGGTGGGGCTAAAATATATTATGTATTAGGATTTACAGTGCTATTAACACTAGCTGCAGGGATTGTGCTAATAAAAAAATATGTAATATAAAATAAAAAATGCCAATGGGGACGGAGGAAAATGGCAATTTTCAAAATGATTTTGAAAATTTGCCATTTTTCTCCGTCCCCATTGGCAACTTCCCTCTATCTCTTCTTTTCAAATTGGCTGTGAATTATAACAATTTCAAACCACGAATCCAAGATTTTTCCAAATTAATTATTTACAATTAAAAAACCCTATGTTATAATCAAAAAAGTAAAAACTAAGAGGTGAATTTTATGAATCAAATACTATCTACACAGAAAGTAGACAATAAAAAGAAAAAAAATAGCACACCAGCAAGCATAAGTAGTGTAATAAGAATTTTTTCAATAGCACTAATTTTTTTCGCTATATTTCTAATCAGTACAGGCTCATATGCGATATATAAAAATCAAAGTGATTTAAATAAAGCAATAAAAAAACCAACAATAACTCTAGAAAACGAAACAGAAAACACTATATTATTAAAAGTAATAAGTGAAAATAATATAGATACAGTAAAATACTATTGGAATGGACAAGAAGAAACAATAATAAATGGAGAAGGCAAAAAATACATAGAGCAAAGAATAGACATAAAAACAGGATCTAATGTACTAACAGTAGTAGCAACAGATATAAATGGTGGAGAAACATCATATAGTAACCAATATACACTAAACAGCAATATCAATATAGAAGCATTAGACAATGGAAAAATAAAAATAACTTCAGAAAGTGATAAACTAATATCATACATGACATATCGTTGGGATGAAGAACAAGAAACAACAATAGATATTAACAATACAGTAGTAGAACAAGAAATAGATGTAAGACCGGGAATACATACATTAACAGTAATACTAGTAGATGAAGAAAATAATACAGAAACAAAAGTACAAGAAATAAATGGTGTATCAACACCACAAATAGATATATCATTTAATGAAGATTATACAAAATATGTAATAAAATTAACAGATGAAATAGGATTGCAAGAAGTAGTTATAACACTAAACGAAGATGAAAACCAAAGATTTGGTCAAAAATTATCAGGCACAGAATTTGAATTTGAAATTCCTTTATATGAAGGAAGCGACAATAAAATGCAAGTAACAGTAACAAACTCAAGCAATATAGAAGCAGAAAGAAGAGTACAATATCCAAAATAAAAAATTAACAAAGATAAAATTAATAAAAAGCATAAAACAAAAAGAAAGGGCAAAATGAAAAATGTTTAATTTATTAACATACTTCGTTATATATTCACTAGCAGGGTGGATATTAGAATCAGTATTCAGAAGTATATGTGAAAGAAAGATAATAAATACAGGATTTTTAAAAGGACCATTTTGCCCTATATATGGTGTAGGTGCAATAATAATGATAGTATTTTTAGATAAATTTAAAGAAAACATACTATTATTATTTATAATGTCTATAATAATACTTACAATATGGGAATATATAGTTGGATATTTTTTAGAAAAAGCATTTAACACAAAATATTGGGACTACTCAGACCACAAAATAAATTTTCAAGGAAGAATATGTTTGACAAACTCAATCTTTTGGGGAATATTAGGAGTTATATTCATATACTATATACATCCATTTATAGAAAAAGAGCTAATGTTTGTAAATGAAACAGTACTGCAAATAGTAGTATATTTTATAACAATATTATTAATCATAGATGCAATTACAAGTATAATAAAAGTAAAAAATATACACATAACACTTGAAAAAATCGAAAATATAAATAAACAAATAAAAGAAAAAATAGAAGAAATGAAAAATACCTCAATAGAAGAAGAAAAAGAAACCTTACAAGAAAACTTAGATCAAATAATAGAAAATCTAAATAAAAAGAAAAATCAAATTTTAAGAAGACTATACAAAAGAGTATATAGACTCAAAAAAGCTTTCCCAGCAATAAATTCAGAAGAAATAACACAAATATTAAATAAAAAAATTGAAATTATAAAAAAAGAAAATAATAAGAAAAAGAATAAAATAAAATCTAATAATAAAAAAAGTAAAAAAACAAATAAAAATTAAATTAATATAAAAAATAAACAAAACTAGGAGGATTTCTATGGTACAAGAAATTTATATAATAGATGATGATGATTCATCAATAATAGTTTTTAGAGAATTATTTAAAAACGACAAAGAATATAAATTTATAAGTGTAAAATCAGAACAAATAGATGTAGCATTAAAAAACATACCAGCAATAATAATAATAAATGAAGATGCAATAGAAGTAGATGTAATAGATTTATGCAAAAAAATAAGAACAGATGATGATAACAGCATAACACCAGTAATAGTAGTATCATCAAATGGAGACAAAGAACATCGTATAGAAATATTAAAAGAATCTATAGAATATTACATAAAAAAACCAGTAAACGAAAAATATTTATATTATACAGTAAAAAACCTAAACAGATTAATGAATATAAACCGTAGAATAAGTCCACTTACAGGCCTACCGGGAAATGTTCAAATACATGCAGAATTAAAAAAGAGAATATCAAATAAAGAAGAATTTTGTGTATTATATTTAGACTTAGATAATTTTAAAGCATATAATGATGTATATGGATTTTTAAAAGGAGACCAAATAATAAAATTTACAGCAGATGTAATACTAAACCAAGTACACAAAGAATATCAAGATAATACATTTGTAGGACATATAGGAGGAGATGACTTTATAGCAATAGTACCGGGAACAAAATGTGAAAAATTATGCCAAAACATAATAGCAAATTTTGATGAAAAAGTAACCTCTTTTTTTACACCAGATGATGTAAAAAAAGGTTATATAGAAGTTGCAAATAGAAAAGGAATAATAGAACAATTTCCTTTAACTGCTATATCAATAGGAGTAGTAGTTGTAGATGTAAACAGATTTTATAATATATTAGAAATAGGAGAAATAGGAGCACAAGTAAAACATGCTGCAAAATCCGTAATAGGAAGTAGTTATGCTATAGATAAAAGGGTGCCAAAACAATAAAATTGCAGATGTAAAATTTGCAATTTTTATTATATAGAAAAAGTTTCTTATGAGCTATATAGAAAATTTCTTATACAACAAGTAAAAGAATATTAAAAACTAAAAAAGCAATTTTGGTATATATACTCATATTTATTTAAAATGGATCGGTTATAATAAATTAGACAAAAAAGATAAGGACATGTTAAAATA
>CAKNNA010000083.1 GCA_930989765.1 uncultured Clostridium sp.
ATAAATTTTATCAAAGTACATCCCAAAAGCGATTTATTCTGAGCTGTGAATTGTAACCAATTATTAGTTATGATTTATGACTTAGAATTATCTTCTTTTTTACTTGCAAGGCTTTTTTCAAAATATGATGTGCATCCTGTTAGTGTTAAAATGTATACTGTTAGTACTAAAGGTATTGTTAACCTTCCTATTGGTATTCTTGTTATTGCCATTATACTAAATAATATTACTTGCATTAATACTACTATTCCTAATGTTTTTCCAAGTACGCTTAGACTTCCTAGTTTGTAGTATCTTATCATCATATATACTAATATTATTAATGTTGCAACTGAAAATGGTATTACATATGGTTTTATTATGTCTCTTCCTCTGGTGTGTGCTATAGTTATAATTGGCACATCGTCTGCTTTTAGTTCAATTCCATATTTTTCGTTTACTTTATCTATTATGCTTTGTTTTTGTTCTTCTGTTATGTCTTTTACAGTTATACTTGCAGCATCTTCAAATACTTCTATTTTTTGAATTAATATTTTTTGGTTTTCTCCTAATACTTCTTCTACTATTGCTCTTATTTCTTGTTCGTTTACTTTTGTTCCTATTCCTAGTTCTATTCTTTTTGCATCTTGATATTTTAAATCAAAGTTAAAGCCTTTTATTATTGTTACTGCTATTCCAGCAATTATTATGGCTATAATTAATATATATATTATAACTTTTTTCTTTGTTTTCATCTTTATGGCTCCTCCTATTTATTTTTTAATTTTAATAAATTTTTTGTTATTAAAATATTTATTACTGCAATTAATAATATTCCCCAAAATGCTGTCATTCCAAAACTACTAATTGGTACCCAATTTATAAAGCAGAATGATACTACCATTATACATATTGGAATTATTCTTAAGAATATTTCTTTGTAAGTAGCATTTGTTGCTTTATCTAGTACTACATTTTTAAGTTTTTCATCTTTTTTATATTCGTTGATTTTTGATAGTAGTTTATTTACAAATATATAGTTAATAATTAATGTTAGAGCTATTCCAAATATTCCTTCAATTGATATCATTACATTTGTATATCTTATTATTAATGCATATATTGCAGAAAGAATAATAAATCCTAAGCTTGCTAAAAATCCGTTCATTTTATATCTTATTATTAATACTAAAAGTGCTATTATAATTGCTATTATAATTCCTAATTCTATAATGTGTAATTCATCATGTGTTATGTCTGATAATAGATATTCATTTCTTGTTACATTGTATTCTATTGGTAAATTTCCATTGTCTAGCACTACTGCTATATTTAGTGCATTTTCTACATATGAATTTAATGTGTCTTTATCTGTTGTTGCACTTCCTATTGTAAGTGGCATATCTCCATTTTCTATAACTTCTTCAAAATATGTTGTCATCATTTCTTCATCATCAATCGACATTGTTATTTGTTTTGCTGTATTTTCTTGAGTTTCTTCTGTTTGACTTTCTTCTGATACTGTATTGTTTGTGTCTGTATTTTCTGTAACATTTTCTGCAGTTGTATTTGTTCCTTCATTTGTTGTATTTGTTGCATTTGTTGCATTTGTTGCATTTGTTGTATTTGCTGTATTATTTTCTGATACATTATTTACATATGTTCCTGTGATATCTTCAAATTTTTGTGTACCTGTTTTGTTGAATTTTATATCTAAATAAACTTCTGTTCCATTACTTGCACTGCCATACATTACTTTTGATGATTTTATGTCATTATTATCCATTAATAGCTCTTTTGTTTCTGAGTCTACTATTTCAAATTTTCCTGTTGTTGCTATATTGTTTACTATATTATCTGTTTGTTCATTTTCTGGTATTTCTATTGTTATTTCTCCTGTTTGGCTATTTAAGTTTATAATATAGTTTTCTACACTTAACCCTTTTAGTCTATTTTCTATTATTTCTTTTGTTTTTTGATAGTTTTGCTCTGTTAGTACATCTTGGCTGTTAACATTTTGTTCTTCTTTTGTATAACCTTTTTCTGTAAGTTCTTCATCTGTTAAGCTTTCTGCATCTTCTACTACATTTCCTTCTGAGTCTTTTATTATTGTTTCTGTTTCTGCAGATGGTGTAAGTGTTATTACTCTACTTCCTTTTAAGTCCATTGCATAGTCATAACCCTTTACTATATTTTCCATTCTGTTTTGTTTTTTAGTATATATACCAAATATTGCAATACTTGCAAGTAGAATTGTTACTAGTATACATACTAGAATTTGCAATTTTTTTCCTTCTTTTTTTTGTTTTTTCTTTTCTTCCATTTTTAACATTCCTTTCTTATGCATATTTAGTTTTATTAACTATATTAATTTTTATATTAAAAAAAATTATTTAAATCTAGTTTATTTTATTATAATAATTTTGTTCCATTTATTATTAA
This sequence comes from uncultured Clostridium sp., assembly GCA_930989765.1. Lineage (GTDB taxonomy): Bacteria > Bacillota > Clostridia > TANB77 > CAG-508 > CAG-269. The sequence goes on from CAKNNA010000083.1 coordinate 2,422, forward strand.
TTCAAACCATATGTTTAAAAATTTCGCTGCATATTTACTCATCATTGTTCTTTCCATAAAAATTTCAAAATAGTTTAGTACTGGGCAAATTTTTGTGTCTATTGTAAGGTCTAGTGTTATTGTTTTTGTTTGCGGATTCATTATTAGCTTTGAGTTTGTTACAGCATAGTTTACTCTATCGTGTATATCAAATGTAGATAAGTTTGTATTTACCACTCTATCTCTATGTACATCTGATTTATCTGCAAGTATTATTGCGGCAGATATATCACTTATTGCCGTTCCGGTGTTTTCGTCGTGGTTTCCTATTGCCATCATAATTTCTGTTCTTTCTTCTACTGGCATTCCCATATCTTTTAAAATATTAAAACTTAATATTGCTCCACTATGTGCATGGTCTACTCTGTTTACTGCATTTCCTATATCATGCATGTATCCTGCAATTTTTGTTAGCTCTACTGTTCTTTCAGGATATCCTAGTTTTTCTAATATATCTCCTGCTCTTTTTGACACTATTGATATATGTCTATGTCCATGCTCTGTGTATCCTAAATTGTTTAACTGTTTTTGAGCCCCTTTTATTAGAGCTTCTATTTCTTGATTTTGCTTTACTTCTTGTAATGTTATCATTGGTTTCCTCCCTTATTTTTTGTCTTTTTAGATTTTATATTAATTTTTTTAAAATATCAACTATTTTTTATAAAAAACTTAAAATCTAATTATAATTCAAAACTTAACTAGATTGACTCCTAGATGTAAGTTTATAAAATTTATGTAATGACGAATGCGCAAGGAATAGATATTCCCCTTCTTGA
>CAKNNA010000084.1 GCA_930989765.1 uncultured Clostridium sp.
TTAAGAAACTATAAATTTTTTTTGCACAATACCCCCAAAAGTATGAGAGGCTAAGCTATTGAAGAAAGTATAAACCTGTCCCAAAGTAACCAAAAATGGTAAGAGTGGACCTGACCCAGATTAACCATTTTTACTTATTCATCTGCAAGAGGATTGCTTTCAACAGCATTTCTTACTTGATTATTTTCTACATGAGTATATATTTCAGTAGTTGAAATACTTTTATGTCCTAGCAATACTTGAAGAGCACGAATATCTACATTACCATATTGATACATTAAAGTTGCAGCTGTATGTCTTAATTTATGTACGGAATATTTTGCTGTATCAAGTCCAGCAGCTTTTAATTCTTTGTTTACAACATATTGGACAGTTCTTCTGCTAATTCTTTCTTTTCGTTCGCTTAAAAAGAGTGCTTTATTTGATTGCAATTTATCTTGTTTTATACCTTCTTTTGGGCGTGATTGCAAATATTCTCCTATTGCTCTTAAACATGCTTTGTTTAAGTAGATTGTTCTTTCTTTATTTCCTTTTCCTATTACAGTCATTTTTGCTTCACTAAAATCTATATCTTGAATATTTATTCCAATTAATTCAGAAAGTCTCAAACCGCAATTTAAAAATAAAGTTATTATAGCATAGTCTCTTTTATAATTTCTATTATCTTCATTTTCTGTAACATTTAATAATTTTTTGCTTTCTTCTAAGTTAAGGTATTTAGGTAATCTTTTATCTAATTTTGGTGTTTCTAGATTTTGAGCTGGATTAATTTCTATTAGATGTGCTTTTTGACTTAAATAGTTAAAAAATACTCTTATTGTGGATGCTTTTCTTGCTCTTGTTGATGGTTTACTTTTAAGTTCTATTGCCATATAACTTAAAAATGCATGAATATCATTTAATGTTATTTTTTTTATTGTTTCTATTGATATATCTTTTATATCTATTTTATTGTACTCTTCTTCTTGGGTTAGATTATAGTGTCTTTTTATAAATTTTAAAAACATTGATAAATCATAATTATATTCTTTTATACTATTTGGCGATTTATTTAAAATAGTCATACTATAATCTAAAAAAGAATTTAAATATTCTGGGTTATTTTCTCTTGTTATCATATGTTTTCATCTCCTAATTTTGTAATTTACTATTTTTCTTATATCACTAATTTACAAAAAAGGGAAGAGGTATATTGTAAAAGTTTGATTATGTTGACAAATTTTTATGAATTGTTATTGACTTTTATCTAAAAATATCATACAATACAAACAAAAGTTTTGAACAAAAATAGTAAAGGAGAATGTTTATGAAAAATGAATATGAATTTTTTATTGCAGGTCGAGCTAGAAATAAAGAAAATATATTAAAAATATGTGATTTATTTGATAAATATAAAGTATTGCTTATGGATTAGGAAAAAAATGTTATGCAATAGGTGAATATGAAGCGACAGATACTTTATATAATATTTTTGATAAAATTTTTGAAAATGAAGTGGAATTAGAAGAATTTTTGAAGAAATATTCAAAAAGATAGATTACAGATTTATTTTTAGATGTAAATAATTAGATCTAATTATTTATGGGATTACAAGGATTTATATATTCTTATGGTAAAATAGCACTATAGGCTAAGATATATAGATAAAAATTAAAATTTACTACTTTATAAAAATAAATAATAATTTATGCAACAAGTTATATTATTCAACCACTAGTTGATATAAAAATACCCCACTCAACCAATGGTATGTAGATTTTTTGGTAATAATATTTTACACTTAAAATAAAGGAGGTAAAGAAATATGGATCAGATTAAAATTGGAAAATTTATAGCCGAATGCAGAAAAAAGAATAATTTAACGCAAATGCAATTAGCAGAAAAGTTAAATATTACTGATAGAGCTATTTCAAAATGGGAAAATGGGAAAGCAATGCCTGATTCATCAATTATGCTTGATTTATGCAATGAACTTAAAATAAGTGTAAATGAATTATTAAGTGGGGAGATGATTGAAATGAAAGAGTACAATAAAAAAACAGAAGAACTTTTACTAAAAATGACACAAGAAAAAGAAAACAACGATAAAGAATTATTAAATATGGAAATATTTATTGGAATATTAGTGTCAATTATTTTAATTTCTTGTGTTTTTGTTGCTTCATTTGTAAATATGCCGAATTGGTTAAAAATTGGATTAATTATTATAGGATTAATTCCGTTTATTATAGGGGTTGCATATGCAATTAAAATCGAACAAGTTGCAGGTTATTATGAATGTCAAAATTGTCATTACAAATATGTGCCAAAGTATAAAGATGTTTTGTTAGCATTGCACATAGGTAGAAATAGAAAAATGAAATGTCCTAAATGTGGTAATATAAATTATCACAAAAAAGTAATAAATTAGTTGTGTAATAAACTAAAACTAAACTAAAGGTTTATTAAAGTAAACTAACTGTCGGTTGAGTTTGTAAAAAAGTAATATTACAATAGAATTAACAAAGGAGGGATTTATATGTCAAATAAAAGTATTGGAGAAATGATTAGTTCTTTAAGAAAAGAAAAAGAAATGACACAAAATGATTTAGCAGAAAAAATGAATGTTACAGATAAAGCAGTGTCAAAGTGGGAAAGAAATTTATCTTACCCGGATGTTAATTCTATTCCAAAATTAGCAGAAATTTTAGGCACAACAGTAGAAGAATTATTAAATGCTCAATCTAAAAAGGAAGATAATAAAATTGATGAAATTGTTAATATAGTATTGATTGGCATCGGATTAGCAATGGGAATTTGCATAATAGTTACTTCTATATTGAAACAAATTGATATGAATAATGCTATTACTATGTTGGGAATAGGAATGAGTTGTTTAGCAATTTATTTACTAAAAAATAAAAATGATAAACAATGAAATATAGGGCTAGATATTTAATTACTAGGCCTACAAATTTTGAAAGTAAATATTTTATATTTTAAAGAGGATTTTTTTAATCCTCTTTAAAAGTTGTCTCAAATTTTTGTAATAATTTTTCAAAATGAAAGAAATAGAAAGCCTAAACCGTAATGAAAAACATGACTGGTATTAAAATATGTGCTAATTGTAGAACAAACAATTAGCACAAGTATAAACATCCTCTTTTATTTTTAAAAGAAAATTATTTTGGGTTAATTGCAAAAGTAAATTCTAGTTTGAAATACAAGACTAAATGCTAGTTTTA
>CAKNNA010000085.1 GCA_930989765.1 uncultured Clostridium sp.
GATGGAATTGAAATAAAAGAGGCTTTTAAATTAGGATTTAAAGAAGCACTTATTTATCTTGAATCGATGGATATGCTAAATATATAAGAAGGAGAAGACTATGAAATTTATATATGCTTGTGATATTCACGGAGATGAATATAAATATGAAAAATTATTAGTAGAGGCAATAAAACAAAAAGTTAAATATTTAGTATTTGGAGGAGATTTATTGCCTAAAAACTGTAGTGATAGATACAATGAACAAAAAATATTTATAGAAAAATTTTTTGATAATTATTTTACTAAATTAAAAGAAAATAATATTAAATGTATTTGTATATTAGGAAATGATGATTTAGAACAATTAGATGAAACATTTGAAAATGAATGTAATAAATTTGATAATGTATTTAATATAGATAATAAGAAAGCAGATTTAGAAGATATTTCTTTTATAGGATTATCTAAAGTATTAGACCATCCTTTTGGTTGCAAAGATAGAGTTGTAATTGAAGAAAATTTAGAAATGCCTTTTCAGTTATCAAAAATAATATATGTCGAAAAATGTAGAAATATGCTGTCAGTTGATGAATGGAAAGAATATAGGAAAAAAGTAGAAAAAATGGAAAATGTGTTAAAACATTTGCCTAAAGCAACAGAAGGAAAAAAGGCTATTTATGTATTTCATAACCCACCATTTGGAGTAGGATTAGATGTATGTATAGATAAAAGACAAGTAGGTTCAAAAGCAATAACAGACTTCTTAACAAAAAGTAATGCCTATATGTCTTTACACGGACACATTCACGAATCTTATAAAGTTACAGGAATATGGAAAAATGAATTAAACGGTACAATTTGCATACAAACAGGTCAAACAGAAAGAGGTAATAAAGATATATTTTATGCAATTATTGATACAGATACTGATTATAGCAATTTAATTGTATTGAAAGAACAATAAAAAGGTTAAACAAAAATACTAGCAAAAATAGTACACACAAAAAACAGTACAAAAAAAAGACTATGTTGAAACAATGAAAATAAGTAGTATAATGTATATAATGAAACAATTATAAGAGATGCAAGAGTAAAAAAATCTTAGCACCTCTTTTTTTGTTTCAGGGTTTTGTATAGATTAATGGTGTATTGTAGAATTTATTATGGAAAGAAGGTAATTACAATGACTTTTGGAAAGTATGGAAAAATGATTTTAGCAAATATGGAAAGAAATTATCCATATAGAAAACAAGAATTAGAGCTTACAGGAGAACTAAATGTTAAGATATTTGAAAGAGAAAAATATATTTTAGAATTAAAAAAGCAAGTAGAACAGCAAATAAAAGAAAAATACAAAGCTCCTAGTACAAGGGAAATGTCCATACTTGCCAAATATCAACAAATGATTGATGGTTTAGTTGATGAAGTTCTAATGAAAGAAATTTTACAAAAAATATAGAAATCGAGTTAGTTACTATACTAGCTCTTTTTTTATGGAAAGGAGCTTATATGCTAAATGTTTGGATTGGAAATTTAGGAAAATACAACGAAGGCGAACTTGTAGGAGAATGGCTAGAATTACCTGTTTCAAAAAAAGAACTAGATACTTTTTTACGAGAAAAAGTTGGACTCCAGTTGACACAAGATGAAGTTGAAAAGGCACTTGCTGAAAATGGTGTATGTTATGAAGAATATATGATAAACGACTATGAAACTGATTTACCTATTAAAGTTAGTGAATATACTAATCTTACAATGCTTAATTTATTAGCACTTGCCTCAGAAAGAGTAAATAATATGGAAGCTGTTGAGGCTTATATTGACTCACAAGGTACAGATGACATAGAAGAAATCATAAATATTATGTTGCAAGAAGATGATATACCTTTTTATTCTTATGAAGAAGATTCTGAATATCTGTCTAATGAAGAAAAATATGGAATGTCAAAAGCTAATTGGAGTGGTCTACAAGATGTTTTAGATCAGCATAATGTTTCTGATTATTTCGATTATGAAAGGTATGGTGCTGACGATGATGTAATACTTTATGATACTGGTTATCTTGATAGTATTGAATCAGGAAATATTGACTTACACTACTACTCTTTAGAAGAGATAAAAAAAGAATTAAAATACAATGAAGAAGAATTAGAAAATAAAAAATTAAAAGTTATATATAAAGAAGTTGGTAAAGATCCTGTTGTAATGGAAATAGATGATACTTTAGAAGCAAAACAAAAATTAGTAGGAGGATTAATTGAAGTAGTACCATATAAAGATGATTTACTTCTTATATGTAATGAAGAAGGTAAAATAGCAAATCTAAAGCCAAATTTACAATTTGATTATGACTATATTGCAGGGAACTGTTTTATAGTTGGAGATGACTATGAAAATTCAGGCTTTAAGTCTGTTGAAGAAAATCAAATTGAAGATATAAAAAAAGATTTGGAAGATAGAACTATCGTTATAGAAGAAATTGAAGAAACAGATGATATGGAATTCTAAAAATCTAAAAAAGGTTTTGGATTGCAATATGTATCCTTGTATAATTTGTAGAAGGAGGTAAAATTTATGATTAAAGAAACACTATTAGAATCATTTTATTTGGACAGAGAGCAATCCGAACTTGCTAAAAGAAGTGAATATGAAAAAAAGGTCTGTTACGAAATCGACAGAAATGGTAACGAAGAAAGGCTTAGAAAACTTATCGACAAAATTTATGATAAAAAATTAAGTAAAAAAATTAGTAATTTACTAGATTTGACTTTAGATGATAGGTTAAAAAAGGATGGTGCAACACTAGATAAATATTATAAGCAAGGTTTTAAAGACGGAATTAATTTATTAATTGAGTACATAAAATAAAAATCATTTTGAACTTTCTTTTAGGAGGCTATTTATTTGAAAAATATAAGATTGTTTATAAAAAGCAAAAATTTAGATATGCTACAAGCCTTTTCTGACGAGAGCTATCTATATAATTACTTTGTCAATAATTATTCGGAATTACCTGAGGATAATATTTTTAGGAATCCTACATTAATAAAAAGATTAGAAGAAATAATTTATTTTTCTAAAAATGATATTTCAAGCGATGATGTAATTGTATGGAATGAAACAAGTAGAGATTTAAAATCAAAAAATATTTCTTTTTATGCAGTTATTTTAGATTCTGAGAACGGATCTTTTACCACATATAACAATTTAAAAGCAAGTATTCCATATTTA
>CAKNNA010000086.1 GCA_930989765.1 uncultured Clostridium sp.
AAATAAGTGCTTCTTTAAATCCTAATTTAAAAGCCTCTTTTATTTCAATTCCATCAAGCTCTTCTTGTAGCTTTAAAATTTTATTGATTGCTTTTCCTTCTTCATAATTTAGAGCAACAGATTCTTTATCTTCTAATAATGAAATAACTTTCGGATATTTTTCTTTTACACTACATATCTGTTGATTTATTTTTTTATATTCTTTATTTTGCATAACTTTCAATACTTTGTATTTATCAAAATATTCAAAGAAATCATCACTATATGTATCAAAAAAGCCTTCTACAATTTTCTCCATTATACTCCCTCCTTTTCAATTTTACTTATTATATAAAATTGAAAAGGACTATCCCAAACCTTTTTATCAAAAAACCTACTACATTGTGTGTACTAGGTTTTTCGCTATTTTTTAATTATTAATCTTCCTAAAATTTTATACTACTTTCCACAACACTTCTTGTATTTCTTGCCACTTCCACATGGGCATAACTCATTTCTCCCTATTTTTTTACTTTCTAATTTTAAACCACGCTTATGCCTTAAATATTCTGCCATATTAATTGTTTCTGTACTTTTAAATTCATTATCTAGTGCTGTTAGTGTCTTTAAATGTATTTTAATTATTTCGTCATTTTTATTATAATATAAAAACACACTTATTGTTTTTTTATCTTTATCTAAATACATATTAGCATATACATTTTTTAATAACAGTTCTTCATTTGCGTCATCTTCACTACAAATAGATGAAATGCATATTCCATCTATACCATTTTCATCTGTTTTTGTTAATGACATATACCCATATTTAGGTCTATTATTTTTTTTATAAAATTCTTTAGATTCTATAACAATTTTTTCTGTTAGCTGTAATGTATCAGGATTTAAATTTAGTAAAAAAGTGGTTAGATAAGTATGATTCTCAATTGCATTATTTTTTTCACAAAATTCTATAACTTTTTTTATTTCTGACGGTATATTCCTATATGGTTTAGTTACGATTTTTTTCTTAAACCATAGGCTATTATAATAAGCATCCAATTCTTCCATCCAGTCTTCACCACAAATTGATACTATTCCCAATTCCTCTTTTATATCATTTTCTCTTTTAAAATAATCTATTTGTTCATTTGTATATTCATTATAAAAATTATATTCAATCCACATACCTAAATGATATAATTCGTCTACTAAATCAATATTCTTATTGCCAATAGCTTTTCTTCTTTGCAATAAATATTGTATAAAATAGCAGGGATGTTTCTCAAAATATTCACTATATACTCTTAGATCATCTAAGCAAAAAACAAGAGTGTTTTCACTCAATGTCAATATTTTAACTTTATCTATTCTTGCTTCAATATCATTAAAAGATTCTGCTGTTATTATAATTTTAAAAATTTTTGTGTCATCATTTATTTTAATTTCAGCTTTTTTATTCCTTGTTTTTTTGTTATTGCTATCATAAATACAAATTTTTTTATGTTCCAACAAACATTTCTCTAAAGAATCTTGTTGTTCGTTTGCTTTTACAATTAGATTTTTTAATGATTCTTTATGAGATTCAAAATCTTCACTTGCCAATTCGTGTGTAAAATTTCCTGCTTTCACCTCTATAATAAAAATATTATTATCATATACTATTAAAATATCATTTTCTAAAATTTTATTGTTATATACATAAAAATTTTTTTGATAACTTTGTTTATCACCTAATATGTTATTAAAGTATCGTTCTACGACTTTTTCTATGTTAGAAGTGAATTTTGCCCTTATTTCTTGTTCTTTACTATTAAACTTTTCACATATTCCTTTTATTGCAATCTTGTCAAAATTATCATAAAATTTTTGTTCTAATAATATATAATATTTATTGTCTATTTTTGCTAGAGGCTTATATTTGATATTATTCATTAACTTATTCCAATTCTCTATACTTATATCTTCTACAAATTTTTTGTAGACACTCGGATCTATAACAAATTTATCTAAAAAGATGGTTGTCCACTTAGTATTTTCTTGTATATCTGCTAATTTTAGACTATAGACATTATCCAAATGTTTATCTATCTGACTCCTTTTTTTGTGGCTTAATTTACTATGTATATTTAAGCTATTATCTTCATTTATCTCTATTTTTTCCGTTTTTATTAAAGTTTTTAAATTATTTATACTATTTTCAAACTCAAAATAGAAATTATTTTTTAATTTATTGATTCCACAATATAAGTCTTTTAATGAAAAGTTATATGTTAACTTAAATTCTTCTTCTAAGCAACCTAACATATCTTTATGGTGTTGTATTTCAAAAATGTCGTATCTCTTTCCACTCCAATCTTTAAAAGAGTCTGAGTGAATTATATAATCTTTTTCCTCTGAAGTTAATTCTTTTTCCTTATCACTTACTAATCGATATCGCAAAGTGATTTTTTCTAACTCTTCAATATATTTTTCAATTTTTTCTAATGTATTTTTTTGCAATTCCTCTTTTATGCCATTTTCTTCTATACAGGAAAATAGCATCTGCAAATACATTATTTTTTTACTTTGCAACCATCTATCATCTTTATTATCTTTCTCACCATAGCTAAATTTATAATTAGAATAAAAATATGCAAGAACTTCATAAGCTGAAAATTTTTTTAAATAATTAATTATTTCAACAATTTTATTTTTAAATTCATTTTGTAATTGTTCTGCTGTTGGGAAATTTTTTAGTTGGTCGGTCAAAGTTATTTCACCTCCATCATATTTGCTCATTATTGCCTTTATTATATCACATATTTCTTATAATTTAAGTATGTTGCTTGATATCAAATTGTTTAAACTCGCAAGTATTCCAATTTCAAAATAGATATCATTTATATATGTTCTAACAGTTGTTTTTGAAACATACAATTCATCTGCAATAATATCTTCAGGAATATTGCCAAAGAATTTATACTCAATAACCTTTAACTTTGTTTTATCACATTTTCTAAACTCTTGAAGAACATTATCAATCAATTCTTTCCATTGCTTATATTCCTTTATTTTATTATCTATACTTATGTTTTTTA
>CAKNNA010000087.1 GCA_930989765.1 uncultured Clostridium sp.
TCACTTTTTTTCTATTCTTTTTGTTTCACATCAATTGTAACACTACATTTTTTAATATTTCTACTAAAAACTCTCTTGTCTGACTATTTATCAACACAGTTGCACCTATTGTTAATAGTATAATCAAAATCATATAAATTATCACTTTTAAAATTTTTCCTATTATTTCAAATATAGTTTGAAATATGGGCTTTTTTCTTACTATTATTATATTTTCATTTTGTGTAGTTTGATTATTCTTCTTTTCCATTGCTATATCATAAAGGGATTTTTTCTTCATTTGTTTACCTCTTTTTCTTAAAAAAATTAAATTTCCTTTTCTTTTCTGTAACATCTGTATTTATTAAATATGGTTTTAATATTGTTTCAAAAAAATATTTGTTTCCAACTATAAAAGGATCAGTAATGTATTCTGAAAAAGTTGTCCTTTCTTTCCAATAGTTTCCCAAACTAATTCTAAAATTCTCTTTTTCACTTTCTTTTGCAAAGTTAAATACTAAATATGTACTTGTATCTTCGCCTATTATTTGAAAACAATTTATTAGATTTGGTATTTCCCATATCTTATTTCCTGATACTACTATTTTTAAATCTCTTGTTAAAAATGACATTTTTTCTTCTTCTGTCAATTCATTTAATGCACCATAATCATAAATATAGAAATTATAATTATTTGCTAATATATCTGACATATTTTTAGGTTTTAAAAACATATCTATTCTCTTATATGTTATTCTATTCATATTCTCTGAATATAAAGCCTCTTTATTTTCTATTAAATTACCAATAGAATTATGATTATTATTTTCTATATAACAAGCCTTTATATTTGTTAATTCACTTAAATACTTTGTTAAATTAATAGCCATAGTGGTTGCCCCAATATGTTTTTCTGTTCCTACCACTCCTATATTTACTGTTTGTTTTACTCTAATATAATTTTCTTTGATTAATTTAGTTGTTTGATTTACAGCAATTATTTGATTATCTATTTTATATTTAATTGAATTTCCAAAACTCATTCCTTCAATACTTAATGCTTTTTCCAATTCTTCTTTAAATTTTATATCATCAATTTCTGTTACAATATTGTATATTCCCAAATTAAAAATTTTACCTAACAATATGTTCCCATGCTTATAACCTTGTGCAATTACTATAATTCTTAAATTATACATTTTTCTAATTAATGTTATTTTTGAAATAATCTCATCATCTGAAGTTAGATTTTCTATTGCCTGTAAATCAATAATTAAATAGTCTATGCTGTTTAGATTTCTTAATTCTGTTTGCATAAATTTCTCTAAGTTATATTCATTTATAAATCTTGTAACTAATGTAATATTATTTTTCATACAATATTCTTCAAGTTCTGGTATAACTTTTTTTGATATGTATATATATTTTTTATATCTTTTTATTTCTTCCATAACACTTACCTCTAAAATTATTCTCTTACAATTACTGTTTCACCACTATTTGTAGTAACTCTATTTTCTTGTGTTCCTGGTGTTTCATCTTGTATATATTCCTCTTCTTCATCTGGTTCTTCTAATAAACCTTTTAAGTTGTCTAATACTTTTTGTTCTTCTGTTTGTTCATTTTGTACTACAGTATTATTTTGGTTGTTTGTAACATTATTGTTTAGCATATCTTTATTTTTTCCTGTATTCAATATTATTGCAACAATAATTACTAACACTAAAATCAAACTTAAAATTATTAATTGTTTCTTTAATTCCTCTTTATTATTCATATTCTACCTCCATATTTTAATTTCCAAATAAATAATTGTATGGATCAACAGCATTACTACTACTATTTTTATTCATCCTTATTTCAAAGTGTAAATGAGCACCTGTTGAATTTCCAGTTGAGCCCATAATGCCTAATACTTGTCCTGCTTGTACTTCTGTTCCTTCTGCCACCATTATTGAGCCTTCCTTCATGTGTCCATATAATGTATAAAAAGTTATATTTTCTGCTGATGTGTGTTCTATTACAACATAATTACCATATCCAGTATTACCTGCTTTTGATACTACTACTTTTCCAGATAGTACAGAACATATTTTAGGATTTGAAATTGAAATCACTACTAAATCTATTCCTGTATGAGCTCTCGTTTGTACTACTCCATTTACTGTTATTGTTCTGCTTGGACTAAACTTTGATGTTACCACATCTTTATTACTATCCCAAGTTTCAAAAGGCATTGGAAATACTGCACCTTCATATTTTTTCATATTATCTGATGAGATAACTTCATTTACAGTAATAGTAGTCGAAGTCGAACTTGAACTTCCTTCTTGTTTTTTATCATCTGATTGTGTATCGTCATTAGAAAATACACTCATCAGTGCAACTACTGGAAATATAACTACTATAAATATACCTATTGCTACACCTACGATTATCATTTTTATTTTTAAAGAAAAAAGGGAAAAAGCTGTTTTCCCCATTTCTAATACTTCATTCTTGTTTTCTGCCATTACTTTCCACCACCTATTAAATAAGGTTTTTCCCATTCTTCTGCTTTAACATTTATTAGACTATGTCCAGGTCCAACAAACATTAGTCCACGACCTCTGTCTTTTTGTGAAAGTATTGTTTTTTCTTCTGTATTTAAGTTATATGTTCTTACAATTTCCTCTAAGTCCTGTCCGTCAGTTCCAAAAAAGAATTTGTATGTACTATTATCCAAAATGGCTTGTCCATACTGCTTAATTTCATCTGCCAAAAAGTCTAAAATGGATCGGTTATAATAAATTAGACAAAAAAGATAAGGACATGTTAAAATA